>JBDSUI010000209.1:0-3369 GCA_039927795.1 Pseudoxanthomonas sp. | reverse complement strand
GGCCCAGGATGACTTCATCGGCGCCGACCTGCGCGCGCACGCGCGCGATCTGGTCATCGATGATGTTGGCCGCCGTCCACAAGGTCTCGCAGCCGCAGATTTCGGTGACGAAACGGCGCAGCAATGCCTCACCCTGTCTGGTGTGGGTGACTTCGGGATGGAACTGCACGCCGTACCAGCGCTTGGTCTCGTTCGCCATCGCGGCAACCGGAATACGCTCGGTCACGGCGGTAACGGTGAAGCCCGGCGGCGCCTTCGACACGTGGTCGCCATGGCTCATCCACACGTCCAGGCGTGGCTGGCCGGCATGGTCGCTCAGGCCGGCGAACAGCGTGTCGGCCGCAACGATCTCTACTTCGGCATGACCGAACTCGCGCGCATCGGCCGCTTCAGTAGCGCCACCCAATTGCGCCGCCATCGTCTGCATGCCGTAGCAAATGACCAGGACAGGCAGGCCGGAATCGAACACCTGCTGCGGCGCGGTCGGCGCATCGATTTCAGTGGTGGACTCCGGGCCGCCGGACAGGATGATGCCTTTCGCCCCGTAAGCGGCGATTTCGGAGGGATCATGGTCCCAGGCCCATATTTCGCAATACACCCCGATCTCGCGAATGCGCCGCGCGATCAGTTGCGTGTACTGCGCGCCGAAATCGAGGATGAGGATGCGGTCGGTGTGGATGCGGTCGGTGGGGAGGTTGGTCATAGGGCCAGGAACGAGTGGGGAGGAACGAAGAACGAGTAAAGGCGGAGTGGCGGATAGAGGAAGAGAAACCCGGACACCCGTTTCTCGTTCCTCTTCACTCGTTTCTTGCCCTCACCCCATCCGGTAATTCGGTGGCTCTTTGGTGATCTGCACGTCATGCACGTGGCTTTCGCGCTGGCCGGCACCGGTGATGGTGACGAACTGCGGGGTCTTCTGCATATCGTCGATGGTCGCGCAACCTACATAGCCCATGGTCGCGCGCAAGCCACCGATCAGCTGGTGGATGATGTTGCCGACCGGGCCGCGATACGGCACGCGGCCTTCGATGCCCTCGGGCACCAGCTTGTCGGCGTCGCTGGAATCCTGGAAGTAGCGATCCTTGCTACCTTTTTCCATTGCGCCCAGGCTGCCCATGCCGCGGTAGCTCTTGTAGCTGCGGCCCTGGAACAGTTCAATTTCACCAGGTGCTTCCTCGGTGCCGGCAAACAGGCCACCAATCATTACCGTGGACGCACCGGCGGCGATCGCCTTGCCGATGTCACCGGAATAGCGGATGCCGCCATCGGCAATCAGTGGGATGCGGCCCTGCAAGGCCTCGGCCACCATGTCGATGGCCGTGATCTGCGGCACACCCACACCTGCGACCATGCGCGTGGTGCAGATGGAACCCGGCCCCACACCGACTTTCACCGCGTCTGCGCCAGCATCCATCAAGGCCAGTGCCGCGTCGCCGGTGACGATGTTGCCACCCACCACCTGCAACTGCGGGAAGCGTTTCTTGATCCACGAAACCCGATCCAGCACGCCTTGCGAATGACCATGCGCGGTATCCACGATGACCACGTCCACGCCCGCTGCGACCAGGGCTTCGACGCGCTGTTCGGTATCGCCACCCACGCCCAGCGCGGCGCCAACCAGCAGGCGCGTGGCGCTGTCCTTGGCGGCGTTGGGGTTGTCGGTCTTCTTCTGGATGTCCTTGACCGTGATCAGTCCACGCAGCTCGAAGTCATCATTGACCACCAGGATCTTTTCGATCCGGTTCTTGTGCAGCAGCTGTAGCACCTCCTCATCACTGGCGCCTTCGCGCACGGTGATCAGGCGGTCCTGCTTGGTCATGATGTGGCGGACCGGGTCGTCCAGTTTCGTTTCAAAGCGCATGTCGCGGCTGGTGACGATGCCCAGCAAGTGGCCACCCTCGACCACCGGCACGCCCGAGATGTTGCGGGCGCGGGTCAGGGCCAGCACATCGCCAATGGTGGTTTCCGGGCCCACGGTGAAGGGGTCCTTGATTACCCCGGCCTCGAATTTCTTGACCTTGGCCACTTCCGTCGCCTGCTGCTCGACGGTCATGTTCTTGTGCAGGATGCCGATGCCGCCCAACTGGGCAATGGCAATGGCCAGGCGCGCTTCGGTAACCGTGTCCATGGCAGCCGAGACAATCGGCAGCTTCAGGCGCAACTCGCGGGTCAGACGCGTGCCCAGGTCGACATCCTTGGGCAGCACAAGTGAATGTGCGGGGACGAGAGAAACATCGTCGTAGGTGAGAGCTTCAGCCTTGATGCGTAGCATCGGCGGACCCGTTTGGTGGGGAAGCGCGTAATTGTACGCTTTTACGCCGCTGGCCCGCCAGTTGAGGTCCGCAGCACGGAGGGTTTCTGCAGTGGTGTCAAACGGCGGCTTCGGCCGCTTCCAGGGTGTTCTGCATCAAGGTGGCGACGGTCATCGGCCCTACCCCACCCGGCACCGGGGTAATCCAGCTGGCCCGCTGCGCGGCTGCCTCGAAGCCGATATCGCCCACCAGGCTGCCGTCTTCCAGGCGGTTGATACCGACGTCGATCACCACCGAACCCGGCTTGACCCATTCGCCCGGAATCAGGCCTGGACGCCCCGCCGCGACCACCAGGATATCGGCGTCGCGCACGCGTTCTTCCAGCACCTTGACCGGAGTGAACTTGTGGCAGCTGGTCACCGTGCAACCGGCGATCAGCAACTCCAGCGCCATCGGCCGTCCCACATGGTTGCTCACGCCGACAATGGTCGCGTTCTGGCCGCGCACCGGCCGGTCGGTATAACCCAGCAAGGTGGTAATGCCACGCGGCGTACACGGGCGCAGTCCAAATTCACGCAGGGCCAGATGGCCCACGTTTTCCGGGTGGAAGCCGTCTACATCCTTGCGCGGATCGATGCGGTGGATCAGGCGGCTGGCATCGGCAATGCCTGGCAGCGGCAGTTGCACGAGGATTCCGTGCACCTTGGGATCGGCATTGAGCTGGTCAATCAAGGCCAGCAGTTCATTTTCGGAAGTGCCTGCTGGCAGGTCGTAATCGAAGGCCTCGATACCCACCTTGTTCGCCGCCCGACGCTTGTTGCGTACGTAGACGCTTGAAGCCGGATCGCCGCCCACCAGCACCACCGCCAGGCCTGGTCGTGCGAGGCCTGCCGCTACCCGCGCATCCACCTTTAGCTTGAGTTGGTCGAGCAGGTCTTCGGCGATACGACGGCCGTCTAGGATGCGTGCGGTTTGGGAAGCGGTCATCTCGGCTGCGGTGTAAAGTCGTCAGCCCATATTGTCCCCGATTAAGCCATGGCCGACACCACTGAATTTGAAGCCGCCGCCTTCCGCCGGCTGTTGCAGCACCTCAATGTCGAACGCAGTGACGTGCAGA
>JBDSUI010000208.1:0-3395 GCA_039927795.1 Pseudoxanthomonas sp. | reverse complement strand
GCGTCACTTCGGTGTCGCGGTACTTGCGCCGTTCCAGTGCCTGATGGGCGTCGCGGATCTCGCGTTCGCCGGGCAGGAACATCAGCACGTCGCCACGTGGATCCTGGCGGGTGATCTCGTCGATGGCCGCCACGATCGCGTCGTTGACGCTGCGGTCGCCCTGGCGCGCTTCGTCGCCGCTGCCCTCGCCTTCCAGCGGCCGATAACGCACCTCGACCGGATAGGTGCGCCCTTCCACATCGATCACCGGCGCATCGTCGAAGTGCTGCGAAAAGCGTGCGGTGTCGATGGTGGCCGAGGTCACGATCACCTTCAGGTCGCGCCGCTTGCGTAGCAGCTGCTTCAGGAAGCCGAGCAGGAAGTCGATGTTGAGGCTGCGCTCGTGGGCTTCGTCGACAATGATGGTGTCGTAGGCCGAGAGCCAGCGGTCCGAGGCGATCTCGGCCAGCAGGATGCCGTCGGTCATGAACTTGATGCGGGTGTCGTCGCCAACCTGGTCGTTGAACCGCACCTGGAAGCCGACCGCGCCGCCGACCGGCGTCTGCAGCTCCTCGGCCACGCGCCGCGCAACCGCGCGCGCCGCGATCCGGCGCGGCTGGGTGCAGCCAATCATGCCGGCCACGCCGCGGCCGGCCGCCAGGCACAGCTTGGGCAACTGGGTGGTCTTGCCGGAACCGGTTTCGCCGGCAATCACCACCACCGGATGGGCGCGAATCAGCTCGATGATCTTCTCTGCTTCGCGGGCGATGGGCAGCGCGGTGTCCAGGTTTACCGCTGGGGCCGAAGCAGCGCGGGCCGTGACCCGGGCGCTGGATAGTGCGAGCGCCTGCTCGAAGGCGGCACGGGCAGCGGCATCGCCGGGCTTGCCCTGCCAGCGTAACCACAGCCCATGCAGCCGCCCACGGTCGCGCGTCAACGCCCCGTCGATGGCCCGGCGCGCGGCCGGCAGATCCTTGTTTTCAGTTTCGATGGCACTCATCAATCAGTGGCAGTGAATCTTTTGATTACACGACATGCGTTACGGTGTTTATTGTCGCCTATCCAACCCCAAGGAGCGCCCCCGATGGCAAAGAACAAAACCAAGAGCAGCAGCAAGTCCGAGAGCAGCCCCGACAAGGCCATCGTGTCCGCCAGCACCAAGCTGGCCAACGCCGCGCCCACCGCGCCCAATATCGATATTGGGATCAGCGTGGGTGATCGCAAGAAAATCGCCGACGGCCTCTCGCACTTCCTGGCCGACAGCTACACCCTGTACCTGAAGACCCACAATTTCCACTGGAATGTCACTGGGCCCATGTTCAACGCGCTGCACAATATGTTCGAAGTCCAGTACACCGAGCAGTGGAACGCACTGGACGAGATTGCGGAGCGCATCCGCGCGCTGGGCTTCAACGCGCCGGGTTCCTATCGTGAGTTCGTCGCCCTGTCCTCCATTACCGAAGAGCCGGGTCTGACCAACAGCGCGGACTGGCATGAGATGGTCCGCCAGCTGGTAGTCGGCAACGAAGCCGTGTGCCGCACCGCGCGCGCGGCACTGGACATCGCCGACGAAGCTGACGACGCACCTACCGAGGACCTGCTGACCCAGCGCCTGCAGACCCACGAGAAGTACGCCTGGATGCTGCGCTCACTGCTGCAGTAAGCTTTTCCTGGTCCTGTTTCAGGGAAACGCCCGGCCTGGCCGGGCGTTTTTCTTGGCCCCCTGCCTGACCCCGCTGGTACCCTAGCTTCATGTCCGAATCACCCCAGCAACTGCTGCATCGCATCTTTGGCCATGCGGATTTCCGCGGCCCACAGCAAGCCATCATCGAGCACATCACCTCCGGCGGCGACGCGCTGGTGCTGATGCCCACTGGCGGCGGCAAATCCCTGTGCTACCAGGTCCCGGCCCTGCTGCGCGACGGCGTAGGCCTGGTAATCTCACCGCTGATTGCCTTGATGCAGGACCAGGTCGAAGCGCTGCGCCAGGTCGGCGTGCGCGCCGAATTCCTCAATTCGACCCTGGATGCCGCCTCTGCCGCGCGCGTCGAGCAGGCTCTGCTGGCCGGCGAGCTGGATCTGCTGTACGTGGCGCCCGAGCGCCTGCTGACGCCACGCTTCCTGTCGCTGCTGGACCGGTCCCCGATTGCCCTGTTCGCCATCGACGAGGCCCATTGCGTGTCGCAATGGGGCCACGACTTCCGCCGCGAGTATCGCGAACTCACCGTCCTGCACGAACGCTGGCCGGAAGTACCGCGCATTGCCCTTACCGCCACCGCTGACCCGCCCACCCAGCGCGAGATCGCCGAGCGGCTGCAGCTGGAAGATGCGCAATGGTTTGTCAGTTCCTTTGACCGGCCCAACATCCGCTACAACGTGGTGCAGAAGGACAACGGCAAACGCCAGCTGCTGGATTTCCTGGCGACCCATCGCGAGGAAGCCGGTATCGTCTATTGCCTGTCGCGGCGCAAGGTCGACGAAACCGCCGCCACGTTGGCCGGGCTGGGTTTCAAGGCGCTGCCCTATCACGCAGGACTCGATTCCCAGGTCCGTGCGGTCAACCAGCGCCGCTTCCTGCGCGAGGACGGCGTAGTCATGGTGGCGACGATTGCGTTCGGCATGGGCATCGATAAACCGGACGTGCGTTTCGTCGCGCATATGGATCTGCCCAAGTCACTGGAAGGCTATTACCAGGAAACCGGCCGCGCCGGACGCGATGGCGAACCGGCTGAAGCCTGGCTTTGCTATGGCCTGGGCGACATGGTGTTGCTGAAGCAGATGATCGAGCAGTCCGAGGCAGGCGAGGAGCGCAAGCAGCTGGAACGCCGCAAGCTGGACCAGTTGCTGGGCTATTGCGAATCCATGCAATGCCGGCGCCAGGTGTTGCTGGCCGGCTTTGGCGAGACCTATCCGCAGCCCTGCGGCAACTGCGACAACTGCCTGCAGCCGGCGGCCAGCTGGGATGCAACCCTGGCCGCGCAGAAGGCGCTGAGTTGCGTCTACCGCACCGGCCAGCGCTTCGGCGCGGTGCACCTGATCGATGTACTGCGGGGCAGCGAAAGCGAGCGCATCCAGCAGTTCGGCCACGACAAACTCAGCACCTATGGGATCGGCAAGGACCTGGATGCCAAATCCTGGCGCGGCGTGTTCCGGCAGCTGGTTGCCAGCGGGCTGCTAGCCGTGGATTCGGAGGCCTTTGGCGGCCTGCGACTGACCGATTCCAGTCGCGGCGTGCTCACCGGCGGGCAAATTGTGGTCTTGCGCAAGGAAGCCCCCGGCAAGAAAACGCGCGAGCGTGATCGCGGCGTGCGCACCGGCGTGGCGGTGGAACCGCAGGATCTGTCGCTGTTCGGGGCCTTGCGTGGCCTGCGTGCGGAGCTGGCCCGCGAACAGAATGTGCCGGCGTATGTGATCTT
>JBDSUI010000207.1:0-3421 GCA_039927795.1 Pseudoxanthomonas sp. | reverse complement strand
GCTTCCAGGTCGGTCTTCAGCGGATCGTGATAGAAGCCTTCGTACACCAGCTCCACCCACTTGCGTGCCACGTCCGGCTTGAAGCGGTTCTGCTGTTTGGTGAGCACCGCTTCTTCCAGCGCACGATGCGCAGTGAGCAGTGCGATCAGGCCCGGCGCCTCGAAAACAATGCGACCCTTCAGGCCGATGGTGGTATCGCCGGTATACATGCCGCGACCCACTCCGTACTGCGCGAACAGGGTATTGAGTTTGGCCAGCAGCCTGGCTCCTTCCATCGGCTTGCCATCCAGTTCAACAGCCACCCCGTTCTCGAACTTCAGGGTCACGTTCAAGGGCTCGATGGGCCACGCATTGCGTGGCGCGCACCAGCCGCGCGCGCCGTCACCTGGCGCATCCCAGCGATCTATTTCGCCACCGGACATCGTCAGTCCCAGCAGGTTCTCGTTGATGGTGTATGCCTTCTGTTTGGCGCGCACGCCAAAGCCACGCTCCTCCAGGTACTTCTGCTCGTAGGCGCGGGTCTGGGTGTGTTCCTTCTGGATTTCACGGATCGGCGCGACGATCTGGTAATCGCCCGAGGCCTTTACCGCCAGGTCGAAACGCACCTGGTCGTTGCCCATCCCGGTACAACCGTGGGCGATGACCTTGGTGCCAAGTTCGTTGGCCCGCGCCAGGGACGCGTCGACGATCAGGTAACGGTCCGAAACCAGCAGCGGGTACTGGCCTTGATAGCCCTCGCCGGCCCATACAAACGGTTTGACGAAATTGTCCCAGATGGCCGGCCCACCATCGATGGTGACGTGGCTGGCAGCGCCAAGCTCGGCAGCACGCTTCTCGATGAAGTCGCGTTCGTCAGCATCCACGCCGCCGGTGTCAGCGAATACCGTATGCACGGCGTAGCCCTGCTCCTGCAGGTAGGGAATGCAGAAGCTGGTGTCGAGGCCGCCGGAGAAGGCGAGGACGATGTCTTTGGTCTGGCTCATGGCGTAACAACCTTGCGTGTTGATATTTGAAAGAAAATTGAAAAGTTTGCCCAGTGCATTGGCAAGTGAGGAGGCTTTCGCCCACCCCTCACTTCCCCGCACTCACTGCTGTAGCAAAGCGGCCATCACTGCCTTCTGCACATGCAGGCGGTTCTCGGCTTCGTTGATGGCGATGCACTGAGGCGAATCCATGACCGCGTCGGTGGCCTTGATGTTCCGGCGCAGCGGCAGGCAATGGCTGAAGACGCCATTGTTGGTCAGCGCCATCTTGCGTTCGTCGACGATGAAATGCCTGTACTGGTCACGTATCGGCTTCTCTGGCTCCCAGTTGCCGAAGTAGGGCAAGGCCCCCCAGCTTTTGGCGTAAATTACGTCGGCCCCGGCATAGGTCGCGTCGGTATCGTGGCTGACCTGCAGCGAACCGCCGTTCTCGGCCACGTTCTGCGCGGCCCAGCCCATGTAGCGCTCATCCAGGACATATTCCGGGGTCGGACACAGCAAGGTCACGTCCATGCCCATGCGCGTGGCGATGGTCAGCGCTGAATTGGCGACGGCGGTATTGAGCGCTTTCGGGTGGTAAGTCCAGGTCAGCACGTATTTCTTGCCGCGCAGGTCCGCGCTTCCAAAATGCTCCTGCAGCGCAAGCACATGCGCCAGCTCCTGGCAGGGATGGGTGATGGTTTCCAGATTGATCACCGGCACCGTGGCGTGCTGGGCAAAACCACGCAGCACGCGGTCCTGACGGTCCTGCGACCAGTCGATAAACTTGGGGAATGCGCGCACCGCGATCAGGTCGACGTAGCGCGACAACACCTTGGCGACCTCGGCAATGTGTTCCTCGGTATCACCATCCATTACCGTGCCTACGTCGAACTCGATGGGCCACGCGTCTTTGCCTGGTTGCAGGACCACCGCATGGCCGCCCAGCTGGAAAGCACCAAGCTCGAAGCTGGTGCGCGTGCGCAGCGACGGATTGAAGAACACCAGGGCAATGGACTTGCCCTTCATCGCGTCGCCCAGCTTGTGCTGTTTGTACAGCGCAGCCTGCGTGAGCAACGCATCCAGCTCGGGGCGCGACCAGTCCTGCGTATTCAAGAAGTGTTTGATGGCATGCGGCTTCATTGCGAATTCCCAAGGATCAAAAACGAGAAAACCCAGCGCCAGGCTGGGTTCCGGTTGAACAAGCAAAAACGTCCGGGTACCCAGCTAGATCAGCGGTTCCGGTCGGCGAGCACGTGACGTCATTCCCGAGGCCATACGGGCGGCGCTTGCGTGCAGGTTTATGTTCATCTTCATTGGCCGCATCGTCGCATGCGCAATGCTGCGGTGCAAGGCTTCAGGGCGAGCCGGTGGTCTGCCCGGGGATATAGGGCATCACCGAGACCCGGATCCGCAGCCGGTTACCGGGGTCTTCGGCCAGCCGCGACCGGTACTTGAAGCCCTTGTAGACATAGTCCACGTCATAGGCAATGGGACGGCGGAACTCCCGCTCGACGGGGACCATGCGACAGGCGGGCTTGGCCGGCTCGGCGATGGGCTGGGGCTCGGGATCGCGGATGAACACACCCTTCATCGAGTCCATCAGCTTGTTCCAGCGACTCTCATCCTCGCCCAGCGGTGCAGTCCGCGGGGCCGGCTTCTCTTCGCATCTCATCTCGGTACGCGAGGCACGAAGGGTCTGGTAGACCGGCGACACGGCCAGCACTTGCGCGTAATCAAGGCGTACGTTCTCAACCGGCACCACCGTGATTGGCGCCTGCTGCGCGGTTGCGGGCAACCCCGCAAGGGCAAGCAGGCAAAACGCAAACGGTGTGCGGCAGTACAAAGGCATCGGTCCACTTTGAAGGAATGGCGAAGCCCCAGTGTAGGCATCACGGCTTGAGTTGGGCTGAATCGATGCTGTTGAAGCCCCGCATGGGCCGGTAGAATCGAGTGGCTCTCCGCCATCAACCCACCCATGACCCTGAGATTGCACAACAACCTGACGCGCCAGCTGGAAGCGTTCGCGCCGCTGGACCCGTCCTGCCCCACGCTGTACCTGTGCGGGCCCACGGTCTACAACTATGTGCATATCGGCAACGCACGCGGTCCGGTGGTATTCGGCGTGCTTGCCGCGCTATTGAGGCGCCGCTTTGGCGGCCTGCGCTATGCGCGCAACATCACCGACATTGATGACAAGATCAACGCGGCTGCAAAGGAGCTTGGGGTTCCGATCACTACGATCACCGACAAGTACACGGCTGCGTATCGCCAGGACATGGCCGGGCTGGGCGTGGTTCCGCAGGACCTGCAGCCCGAAGCCACCGCGCACATTCCCCACATCATCGCCATGATCGAACGCCTGATCGGCAGCGGCCATGCCTACGCTGCCGAAGGTCACGTGTTGTTCGCCGTGGCGACCTTCGCCGGTTACGGCAAGCTGTCGCGGCGCGATCCGG
>JBDSUI010000206.1:0-11244 GCA_039927795.1 Pseudoxanthomonas sp. | reverse complement strand
CCGCGCGCCATGGCTTCGCGTACGCGCCACTCGTGCAGCTTTTCGTCATAGGCCGATTCGGGAACGGCAGCCAGCCGGCGCGCCGAATCGGGTTCGTAGGAAGCCACTGTCCACAATGCAATCTCGTACTGCACCTTGCCACGCTCGCTTTCCTCCATGCCCAGCGCGCGGGCGTACTGCGGCAGCTGCACTTCGGCCGCTGATGGCGCGGTCTTCGCCAATCGCATCAGGCCGAGCATCGCCATCCTGCGGCTGCGCTCAGTCCGCGGCCAGTTCAGGGCGCGCGCATGCACGCCTTCCAGGAACGCGGCGTAATCGTTGGCCAGTGTCGCCTCGCCCCCGGGCAGGCCGCGCGCGACGCTGCGCATCACGGCCGGCTGCAGTTCGGCGGCGGCTTTGTCGATGCGTTGCCAGCGCAGCGGCGTGGGCAAGCCGCCGCGCGTGGACAGGATTGCGAACACCGGGTCACAGCTGCCTGGCAGGGCTTTGCCGGTGCTGGTCCAGATTTTCTGCGCGTCGCTGGTCCATTGCGCATCCGCCTTGCCCAGTGCCTGGCGTGCATTGAGCTCGGCACATTGCAGGCCGACATTCGAGCTTGGCTTCCACGCCGCGCGCAGGGTCGGCCAGTCCTGACGTCGCGACAAGGCCGGCAGCCACTGTGCACGGAATGCCTCGGCGACGGCCTGTCCTTCGTAGCGCTTGAGGAAGGAGTGCGCGCGGGAAGTGGGCAGCGTGTCGATATTGCGCTTCAGATCGGCCAGTTCCACCCAGCCATACAAAGGGTGCGCGGCGAGGCCGGGGTATTGGGAGGCATCGAAGCGCCCGCTTTCTGCCGCAGCCAGCGCTGCCCTGATTTGCGGGCGCTGCGCGTCCAGGTTCTGGGCCATGAGCGACGAGGCGGGCAAAAGGCCGCAAGCGGCAGCGAGTACGATGGCGAGGGACGATGATTTCATGCCGAAATACTAATGGATGGCGGATGAATCGCATCGTCCGGACATTGGTCGCACAAGGCGGAAGCAGCGGCTTCGGCCGCGGATGAACTGGAGTGGATGTGTTCGAAGGAATCTGGATGTTCCCGTTGCTGGGGGTGGTGGCCGGTGTGCTGGCAGGCCTGCTGGGTGTGGGCGGCGGACTGGTGCTGGTGGCCGCGCTGGCGTGGTTGCTGCCGCGCTATGGCGTACCGCAGGAAGCGGCCATGCATGCGGCCCTGGCCAGTTCACTGGCCAGCATCGTGCTGACGGCGGCGTCCTCGGCCTATGCGCACCACGGCCGTGGCAGCGTGTTGTGGCCAACCGTTAAATGGATGGTTCCCGGCTTGTTGCTGGGCGGATGGCTGGGCAGTGGCATCGCGGTGAAGCTGGATGACCAGGTGTTGCGTTGGGTGGTGGCCGGCTATTGCGTGCTCGCGGCCCTGCAACTGCTGTTCGGCAAGCCCCGTGCCGGGTCCGAGGGCGACCTCGGCCCGGTTCCGGGCGGCTTGCCGATGACGTTGGCCGGCGCCGGCATCGGGGCAATGTCGGCTGTGGTCGGCATCGGCGGCGGCAGCATGACCGTGCCCTTGCTGGTGTGGCGCGGGGTCGCGCCGGTGCGCGCGGTAGGCACCTCCAGCGCCTGCGGCGTGGCCATCGGCCTGGCCAGCGCGCTGGGCTATGCGCTGCATGCGCCGCCCGGTGCCCTGCCCCATTACGCACTGGGCTACGTCTACCTGCCGGCCGCCATCGGCGTGGCGGTGACGTCGGTGCTGGCCGCGCCCTATGGCATGCGCCTGGCGCACCGGATCAGTGGTCTGGCTCTGAAGCGGGTCTTTGCCTCGTTTCTGGTCGCGGTGGCGATCACGCTATTGCTGTGACATCAGCGGGAACGGAAGTCAATTTCGATCGGACGAAGCGCGTTCCATCGTGCTCGTTTCTGCCTACCCGAGGCTCCAGGACCTGGAGGCACAGACTGATGCAACGAAGCAGGCCGGCAATCGCCGGCCTGCTTTAGTTCGAACGGGCGCCGGGCATCGTGTAAAGGGTCAGCGCAGTGCGACCGCAGGCACGTCGATGCTCATCGCCAGGGCCAGGTGGTCGGAGAATGCAGCGGGAATGGCGCGTGCGTCGGCGCCCTTCAGGTCTTCACTGAGCAGGATGTGGTCAATCGCGCGTTGTGGCCGCCAGCTGGGAAACGTGGGGACGCAGAATGCGGGCGGCCGCAGGTGGGTGCGCTTGTAAAGCAGCTCCATCTCGGGACAGTCGGGTACGCAGTTGAAATCACCCATCAACACCGAATGCGGATGGTCGGCGAGCAATTCGGCCAGGAACGCCAATTGTGAATGTCGCGACGCGGCGCCCAGCGACAGGTGTGCCACGGCCACCACCAGGCCCTTCTTGCCTGCACCAAAGCGCGCCATCAGGACGCCGCGGCCGCCGATGCGACCGGGTAGCGCGTGGTCACTGACTTCCACCGGTTCCAGCTTGCTCAACAGGCCATTGGCGCTGGCCGCCACCCGGCTGACGCTGCGATTGGTCTGGTGGCTCCAGAAATCGAAGCCCCCTTGCTCGGCCAGGTAGTGGGTCTGGTTGGTGAACCCGGAGCGCAGGCTGCCCGGGTCGGCCTCCTGCAGACCGACTATGTCGTGCTCGCCGGCCATTTTCGCGATGGAATCCAGGCTGACCCGCTTGCCTACCGAGATGGCATGCGACCAGCTGCGGGTCACATAGTCGCTGTAGCGACGGGTGCTGGCACCTGCCTGGATGTTGGCGCTGAGCAGTCTGAGCCGGCGCGTTTCTGTCGTCGTATTCGCGGTCACGTGGAGAAGGTCGGCCAGCTTACCGGGCCGTGCCGCCAGCCATCGCGGCACGTTCGCGGGCGACCAGGTGATCAAGGGTGTTGAACATCACGTCGTACCCGCGCTCGTCCACCGACACCAGGTACTTGCCGGCCACTACCAGCGACGGCGTGCCTTCGACCTTGGAGCGCACCGCGAACTGCTTGGCGCGGTTGAGCTTGGTCTCAACGCCAAAGCTGGCCATGGTGGCGACAAAGGTCTTGGCGTCAACGCCGTACTTGGTATAGAAGGCGCCAATCTGCTCCGGCGTGGCATTCACATCCAGGCTGCGCTGTACATGCAAGGCCTGGAACATGGCGTCGTGGCTCTTTTCGCGCACGCCAAGCGTTTCAGCGGCGTAGAAGGCGCGCGCATAGGTAACCCAGTAACCACCGAACGCCGCGGGTACCGGCGTGACCTGCACGTCGGCCGGCTGCTTGCGCTTCCAGGCGGTGACCAGCGGCTCGAACTGCGCGCAATGCGGGCAGGTGTAGCCGAACACCTCGGCGACTTCGATCTTGCCCTCCATCGGTGCATACGGCTGGCCAGCGTCAATTTCCAGATAATCGGTGCCAGCGACCGGCGCCGGGCCATTGGGCGGCGTGGCGGTGATCGGAGCGGCGGGCGCCGGTTCATCTTCTGCCGCCGTGGCAGCGGCTTCGGCGGTCGGTGCGACCTCGGCCGGCGTGGTCGCAGTGGCGGTGGTGCCGGGCGCTGTCGTGGCGGTGCCTGCTTCCTTCGGGCTGCAGGCGGACACAAGCGGCAGTACGGCAACCAGCGCCAACGCAATCAGTCGGGAGGGAAACATCATGTAGGGAACTCCGGGAAGGAAGGTGGAAATACGAGCCAGCATGGGGCCGACCAGCAACACAGTGTCATATGCGCGCCGTTACGCAGGCGTCACTTGCGGGCAGCGCGCTCTTTGGCGACCAGGAAGTCGGTGATTCGCAGGGTGTCCTCGAAGCTGCGTCCGAGTACGCGGTACTTGCCGTTGACGACCAGCGTGGGCGTGCCCTCGATGCCGCTAACCGTTGCGAACTCTTTGGCGCGCTGTACCAGCAGATCGGCTGCCGGGCTGTCCATGGCCGCGGCAAAGGCCTTCGGATTGGCGCCATAGCCGCCGTAGAACGCGGCGATTTCCTGCGTGGACGCGTTCTGGATGGGCAACGTGCCGGTCTCGTGCAAGGCCTTGAACATCGCGTCGTGCGTTTTGGCCAGCACGCCCAACTTGGCGGCAGCGTAGTAAGCGCGTGCGTAAGTGGTCCAGTAGCCCCCAAATGCGGCAGGCACCGGGGTAAGGCGCAGCCACGCCGGCTGCTTCCTGTGCCAGGCGCTGAGCACCGGCTGGAAGTGGGCGCAGTGGATGCAGGTGTACCCGAACACTTCGACCACTTCCACCTTGCCGTTCAGGGCGGCATACGGCTTGCCGTCGGCAATGACGACGTAGTCGGTGCCTTCGACGGGCGCGGCGGGGGTGGCGGCGCCGGCAAGCAGCGGCACAAGCGCGAGCAGCAGAAGCAACAGACGCGATTTCATCGGGCGGACTCCGGACACAAAAAGAAACGCCGGCCATGATTGGGCCGGCGCAATGAACAAGACCTGTGGGGCTGCGACCGCGCCAGGGGCGCGAAGTTCACGATTGCTGGGGCGCGGGCTCTGCGGCTGCTGCAGAGGCGGCGGCGGGCGCCGGTGCGGCCGCCGCCGGAGCTGGGGTCGGAGCCGGAGCCGGGGCCGGAGCCGGAGCCTTGACGGACGGCGACGCGGCATCGTCGGCGCGGTCGTGCAGGCCCTGCAGATAGGTGCCCAGCGACTGGATTTCCTGGTCGGTCAGCTTGTTGGTGACCTGGGCCATGATGTTGAACAGTGCCGGGTCCTTCACCGTGGTGGTGCCGGTGCGGTATTCCTGCAGGCGACGCGCGGCGTAATCCTGGCGCTGGCCACCCACGTGCGGGTAGGCAGGTCCCGGGTTACCGGCACCGGTAGGGCCGTGGCAGGCCATGCAGGCCGGAATGCCCCGCGCTGCGTCACCGCCGCGGTACAGCTGCTGGCCTATTTCATAGAACTTCATGCCCTTGTAGGGGCCATCGGCAATGATCGTGTCATCGGCCAGGCCGGCGGCACCCTTCTGGGTGGCGAAGTAGGCGCCGATGTCGCGCATGTCCTGCGGAGTCAGGTCCTGCACAAACGGGACCATCGCCACGGCCATGCCGCCGCGTTGGCCACTGGCAATCAGGGCCATCTGGTGGGCGGTGTAGCGCTCGCTCTGGCCGGCAATATTGGGATATTGCGGATCGCTGCTGTTGCCGTCGGCACCGTGGCAGGCCGCGCATGCAGACGCCTTGGTCTGGCCAGCCTTGGCATCGCCCCAATGGGTCTTGCTGAGGTCGATCTCCAGCGGCGCAGTCACCACCGGCACGTTGTCCGGCAAGGGGGCGATGGTGGTCTGGGCGAAGGCGACCGCACCGACGGCCGCAATGGCCAGTCCTGCAAGTCCAATAACGCGAGCGTGGCGCATGCTGAAGCTCCGGAAATCGTGAAAAGGCGGCGCCGTGCGGCGGCCGCGAAACTGGGGAATTATCGTCGCGCCGGGGCTTGCGGGTCAATGAAACGCCGCATCAACCGCCTTTTCCGGACGTTTGTGGCGACCATGATGCCCGGGGGCGGGCGTCGGCGTGCCATCCTAGGCGCATGTTCAATCCCCTAGAAAAAGCCAAATACGTGCTGGCGGCCCATCTGCCGCAGCAGCTCCCCGACGATATCGGTCATGAAGTGGCCTTTGCCGGGCGCTCCAACGCCGGCAAGTCGACCGCGCTCAATGCGCTGACCCGGCAGAACTCGCTGGCGCGCGTTTCCAAGACCCCCGGCCGCACCCAGCAGCTGGTGTTCTTCGAGGTCGAGCCCAACAAGTACCTGGTCGATCTGCCCGGTTATGGCTACGCCAAGGTTCCGCATCACCTGAAGGACCATTGGCAGGCGTTCCTGGACCGCTACTTCCGTACCCGCGAGGCACTCAAGGGTCTGGTGGTGGTCATGGACATCCGCCACCCGCTGAAGGAATACGACCTGCACATGATCAGCTACGCGGTGGAAAGCGGGATTCCCGCCCATGCGCTTCTGACCAAGGCTGACAAGCTGGGTCGCGGCCAGCAGGGCAATGCGCTGCAGGCCGTGAAGAAAGAGTTGTTTGGCAAGTTCGGCGACACCGTCAGCGTGCAGACCTTCTCCGGCGAGTCCAAACAGGGCGTGGACGAAGCGCGGGCGGTGGTGAATGGCTGGCTGGGTTTTGGGCGGGACAAGACCGCGTCCTGATCCTCAGGCGTAACGAGCCAGGCTTCCCGGTAGATGTCACCGCGCCTGTACACGCTAGTGGCGCCGCTACACGCTGACGTGGAAAAGGGTGCCGATCAGCTGGGAAGCGGCCATTGCCATTGCACCCCAGAAGCCAACCCGCAGCGCGCCCCTCAGCATGCCCGCACCGCCCGCATAAGCGGCCAGCGCGCCAGACCCCAACAGGCTCGCCAAGGTGACCGCAATGGTCACCGGTGCCATGCTCGCCGGTGGCGCCAGCAGAATCGCGATGATCGGCACCGCTGCACCGACGATGAAGGCTGCGGCCGAGGCCAGGGCTGCCTGCAGCGGACGCGCACGCAAGGTGTCGGTCAGTCCCAGCTCGTCGCGGGCGTGGGAGCCAAGGGCGTCGTGTGCGGTCAACTGCCCTGCCACTTCCCGGGCCAGGGCAGGGGTCAGGCCCCGCTGCACGTAGATATGTTCCAGTTCGACAAGCTCGGTGCCCGGATCCTCGGCCAGCTCCTTCTTCTCCTGGGTCAGGTCCGCGCGTTCGGTATCGGCCTGCGATTGCACGGACACATACTCGCCGGCTGCCATCGACATCGCCCCGGCGACCAGTCCCGCCACACCGGTCATCAGAATGGTGTCGTGGGCAGCGCCGCTTGCCGCGACGCCAACCACCAGCCCGGCAACCGACACGATGCCATCGTTGGCGCCCAGCACCGAGGCGCGCAGCCACCCTGCGCGATGTGATCGGTGGGCTTCGCGATGTGTGGCGCGCATACGGTGTCCTCTGACGTCCAGCAGACAGGGTAACCGGTGTGGCGACGTGGCAAGGCGTCGCAGCCGATCATGAAGTGGCATCAGCGGAACACAGAAGCGGCACCACCACAACGCCGTCGCGTCCCGGCGCGAGATATAGTGCCGCCCTTGCGATGCCGGGCCGCGTGCCCCACATCTTCCACTCAAATGTCGAGCATCGTCCTTGTCCAGCCCCAGTCACGTTGCGGATACGCCCCTCACCGACCGCACACAACTGGTCGACTACATCGCTTCGGGCGAGAAGCCGAAAGCCGCCTGGCGCATCGGCACCGAGCACGAGAAGTTCGGCTTCCGCCTTGACGACCTGCGTCCACCCACCTTTGAAGGCGAGCGTGGCATCGAGGCGTTGCTGAAGGGGCTGACCCGCTTCGGCTGGGAGCCCGTCGAGGAGCACGGCCACGTCATCGCCCTGCTGCGCGACGGCGCTTCGGTGACTCTGGAACCTGCCGGGCAGCTGGAACTGTCAGGCGGCATGCTGGAAAACATCCACCAGACTTGCAGCGAAGTCGGCTCGCACCTCAGCGAAGTGAAGACCGTCGCCGACGAACTGCAGCTTGGTTTCCTGGGCATGGGTTTCCAGCCGAAGTGGACGCGCGAGGAAATGCCGTGGATGCCCAAGGGCCGCTACCAGATCATGCGCAATTACATGCCCAAGGTTGGCAGCCTGGGCCTGGACATGATGAAACGTACCTGCACCGTGCAGGTGAACCTGGATTTTTCCAGCGAAGCGGACATGGTGAAGAAATTCCGCGTGTCGCTGGCTCTGCAGCCCATCGCCACTGCGCTGTTCGCCGATTCGCCGTTCACCGAAGGCAAGCCCAACGGCTACCAGAGCTATCGCTCGCATATCTGGACCGATACCGACAACGACCGTACCGGCATGCTCGACTTCGTGTTCGACGAAGGATTTGGCTACGAGCGCTATGTCGATTATCTGCTCGATGTGCCCATGTACTTCAGCTACCGCAATGGCGAATACGTTGATTGTTCGGGCCAGAGCTTCCGTGATTTCATGGTCGGCAAGCTGCCGGCCTTGCCCGGTGCACTGCCGACCATGACTGACTGGTCCGACCACATGACCACCGCGTTTCCGGAAGTGCGCATGAAGAAATTCCTGGAGATGCGCGGCGCTGATGGCGGGCCGTGGGGTCGCCTATGCGCCTTGCCCGCATTCTGGGTGGGCCTGCTTTACGACCAGGCCGCGCTGGACGCGGCTTGGGACCTGGTGAAAGACTTCAGCATGGAAGAACGCAACGCCTTGCGCGATGGCGTACCGAAGCAGGCGTTGAAACTCCCGTTCCGTGGCGGCACCGCGCGTGACCTGGCGGCAGCGGCATTGAAGATCGCGGTAGCCGGCTTGCAGCGCCGCGCCGTGCACAACAGCAAGGGCGCCGACGAATCCGGTTTCCTGGACCCGTTGATCGAATTCGTGGAAGCAAACGAAACCCCTGCAGAGCGCAAGCTGGCCCTGTTCCACGGCGAATGGAAGGGTGATATCGACCGCGTGTTTCGCGAGTTCGCTTACTGAGCTTGTCCGCTGCGCCGGGCCTCGTCCGGGGTGGGTCCTGTGGCGTTCTGCCTGCCGGTTTTCGTTCCCGCAGGCGTATTCCAGAACCCTCTTTTGCCGGACCCGCGGTCTTACGTTTTTCACCGCCTGTTTGCCGTTGCCGCCGACCATGCAGGGACACGCGTTTCCAGCGCCCAGCAGGCATACCAGTCAGCGCGTAGCCAGCACCAGAGTATTGCCGCGCAACGGGAACAGCGGGCCTGCGGCGCGAGCAGGACGCCATTTCCGGCGATATACTCCACCCCAGTATCGAACCCGACCAACGCCTCATGCCGCATACCGCCCACGAGAAGAAACGCGTATTGACCCGGGTGCGTCGCATCAAGGGCCAGGCCGATGCGCTGGAGCGCGCGCTGGACGCGAACGTGGATTGCGGAACCGTGTTGCAGCAGATCGCCGCGATACGCGGCGCGGTCAACGGCTTGATGTCCGAAGTGCTGGAAGCACACGTGCGCGAGGAATTCGGGGTGGCCGCGCGTTCCGATGCACAGCGCGAGGCACGGGTTGCGGAATTGACCTCGCTGGTGCGGTCGTACCTGAAGTAGTTGTGCGTATTCCGTACCTGTTCGTCACAGCCCCTTTATCGCTTTCCAGGAGTCCCCCATGAAATCACGCGCCGCCGTTGCCTTCGCCGCAGGCCAAGCCCTGCAGATCGTCGAGATCGATGTCGCTCCGCCACAGCGCGGCGAAGTGCTGGTGAAAATCACCCACACCGGGGTCTGTCACACCGACGCGTTCACGCTGTCGGGCGAGGACCCCGAAGGCCTCTTTCCCGCCGTGCTGGGGCACGAAGGGGCCGGCGTGGTGGTCGAAGTCGGCGAAGGTGTCACCAGCGTCAAACCGGGCGACCACGTGATTCCGCTGTACACCGCCGAATGCGGCGAGTGCCTGTTCTGCACCTCCGGCAAGACCAACCTGTGCGTGGCGGTGCGCGCGACGCAGGGCAAGGGCGTCATGCCCGATGGCACCACGCGCTTTTCCTACAACGGCCAGCCCATCTATCACTACATGGGCTGCTCCACCTTCAGCGAATACACGGTCGTGGCCGAAGTGTCGCTTGCAAAGATCAATCCCGATGCCAACCCCGAACAGGTCTGCCTGCTGGGCTGCGGGGTCACCACCGGCATTGGCGCGGTCCACAACACGGCCAAGGTGCAGGAAGGTGATTCGGTCGCGGTGTTCGGCCTGGGTGGCATCGGCCTGGCAGTGATCCGGGGCGCACGCCAGGCCAAGGCGGGACGCATCATCGCCGTTGATACCAATGCCGATAAATTCGCGATGGCCAGGGAGTTTGGCGCGACCGACTGCATCAATCCGAAAGACCATGACCGGCCCATCCAGGAGGTCATTGTGGAATTGACCACCTGGGGCGTCGATCATTCCTTTGAATGCATTGGCAACGTCAAGGTGATGCGCGCGGCGCTGGAATGCGCCCATCGCGGCTGGGGACAGTCGATCATCATCGGCGTGGCCGGCGCAGGTCAGGAAATCTCCACCCGTCCGTTCCAGCTGGTCACCGGGCGCAAATGGATGGGCAGCGCATTTGGCGGGGTCAAGGGGCGCAGCCAGTTGCCGGGCATGGTGGAAGATGCAATGCGTGGCGACATCCAGCTGGCCCCCTTCGTCACCCATACGATGGGACTGGAGCGGATCAACGAGGCATTTGACTTGATGCATGAAGGCAAGTCGATACGAAGCGTGGTGCATTACTGAGCGGTTACTGACGTGTCGCCGAACCGCGTCGAACTGATGCCACACGACCCGGCCTGGGTGCCCCGTGCCCTGGCCGAAGCGGCTTCGCTGCGCGGGGTGCTCGGTGATGTGCTGCTGGTAGTGCACCACATTGGATCTACTGCTATCTCCGGCATCCATGCAAAACCGGTCATTGATCTGATGCCGGTGGTGCGCACGCTGCCCGCTCTGGAAGTGTTTCGCGAAGGCCTGCAGGCGCTTGGTTACGAATGGTGCGGCGAATTCGGACTAACAGGGCGCCGGTACTGCCGGAAAGACGACCCCGTCACCGGCAAGCGTGTGTTCCAGCTACATGCCTACGCCGAAGGTGACAATGGCGTATTGCGCCACCTTGCCTTCCGCGATTACCTGAGGAAGTATCCGGCGGTGGCCACTGATTACGACATTGTAAAAACACGCTGTCAGCGCCAGCATCCAGAAGACTCGCATGCCTACAGCGCATGCAAGGCCGACTGGATCGGCGACATCGAAGCACGAGCGCTGCAATCGCTGGCGACCGCTTCAACTACCACGGAGTAAATGACATGCAACGCATCGAACACCGCGCCTGTTTCGGCGGCTGGCAGGACGTTTACCGGCATCACTCCGAGGCGCTGACCTGCGAAATGAATGTTGCTGTTTACCTGCCACCACAGGCGCAGACGAAAACCCTGCCGGTGCTGTATTGGCTGTCAGGCCTGACCTGCACCGAGCAGAACTTCATCACCAAGGCCGGCGCGCAGCGCTATGCGGCTGAGCATGGGGTGATCCTAGTGGCCCCGGATACCAGCCCGCGTGGCGATCAGGTGGCTGATGCCGAAGGCTATGACCTGGGCCAGGGTGCCGGTTTCTACCTCAATGCCACGCAAGCGCCGTGGGCACCCCACTACCGCATGCACGACTACGTGGTATCCGAATTGCCGGCGCTGATCGAGGCCCATTTTCCGGCCAGCGGCGCGCGCGCCATCAGCGGACACTCGATGGGTGGCCACGGCGCGCTGGTAGCGGCGTTGAAGAATCCGGGCCG
>JBDSUI010000205.1:0-3064 GCA_039927795.1 Pseudoxanthomonas sp. | reverse complement strand
TAAGCAATGAAACGTCGCCCATCGGCCAGGTATCTGGGCTTGTCGTCCCGATGATGCAGGCGCGCGAAAATGCCCAACACCTTCAGGTGCCTGTGCACACCAATAAAGTCCAGGTCGCGGCGAAAGGTCTCGAAGCCGGGCACCGGCAAGCCCTGCTCCTGCGCGCGCTGGTGGTAGCGGGCTACCCATTGCTCGACCCGCGATTCTGGCCAGCTGAGGAACGCATCCTTGAACAGGCTCAACACGTCGTAGGCCAGCGGCCCGCGGACGGCATCCTGGAAATCCAGCACCACCGCAGCCCCGTCGGAAGGCATCAGGTTGCGCGGCATGAAATCGCGATGCACCAGCAACTGAGGTTGGGCCAGCGCGGCCTCGACCAGCGCCCGCTGGACGGTCCGCAAAGCGTCTGCTTCACGGTCCGACAGCGTCAAGCCCAGGTGGCGACCCAGGAACCACTGGTCGAACAAGGCCAGCTCAGCGGCCAGCAGCGGGCGGTCGTAGGACGGCAGGCCAGGGGGCGGCGCGAGCGCTTGCAGGCGCAGCAGCTGGGTCAGGGCCTGGTCGAACAGGGCATCGGCGTTGTCGGCGTTGATCAGGTCCAGGAAAGTCTGCGAGCCCAGGTCTTCCAGCAGCACGAAACCGGTGTCCGCATCCTTGGCGTGCACCCGGGGAACGCGCACTCCGCCGGCCTGCAGCACGACCTGCAGTGCCAACCACGGCCGCACGTCCTCCAGCGCAGGGGGCGAATCCATGACGATGCAGGTTGCCTGTTCGCCGGCCACTGCGCCGCGCCAGTAGCTGCGGAATCCGGCGTCACTCGAAGCCCGCTGCAATTGCAATGAGGGTCGGCCGCTGGCTGCACGGGCCCAGGCCAGGCGCGCAGCACCACGTGCGTCTTGGGGTGGTTCGACAAGGCTCACGTCAGGCTACCAGCAGGAAATCGGCCTGCATTCTGACCGCTGCGCCGCCATCGGCGCCAGCCGGGGCCCCCTGCCTGCGCGCCCTTGCCGCGCCCGCGGCTGACCACTGCGACCGGCCTTCACGATCTCGACAAGGCTGCATTCCCGGTGACTACCGAACAGTTCCGCACCCAATGGCGGCTAGGCAGAAAGCCGCGGCGCCGGTCTGAAGCGCCACAACACGTCAGCGCGAACCCGCGCCAAGCCGCCGCTCAAGGCGCAACAACAGGTCCCGCCACGGCGACAGCGCCGTGGCCATGCCCAGCAGCACGCCCAGCGTGTTGAACATCGCATCGTAGGGATCGGCCGACCGATACGCGGTCATGCCCTGGGCAAACTCAATGGCGATGCCCAGCGCCACCAGTCCAATGGCGGCCTGCAGCAGAAGCCGACCGCGATACAGCTGCACGGCGGCCGCTGCCATGACGAAGTAGCCCAGCAGGTGTTCGACCTTGTCGCTGTTGTCGGGCAACGGCGGCAGGCCGTCCAGCGGCACCAGGCAAATCACGATCAGGGCGACTATCGACAACCACCACAGCCCCACCCAGAACCGCGGCCAGCGCAGCGGCTTCAGACCACCAGTCACAGGCGCCACGTCAGATCACCTGCGAGGAACGACGCGCCAAATTCCACCTCGCGTGAGAAACCCATCACCTGGAAACGCTCGCCCATCTCGCTGGGCAAGGTCAGGGTCTTGGCTTCATTGCGTAGTTTCTGCATCTGGATTTCGCTGGCCCGCGACTCGGCGTCTTCCAGCAACTGCGGCAGGCCATTGCCCAGCAGGAAGCTGGACTGGTTGCAGTAGCCAGCCAACTCGAAACCGGCCTGTGTACCGGCTTCGGCCAGCGCTGTGAAATCAACCGAAGCGGTCAGATCCTGCAGGCCCGGCCACAGGTAGGCATTGTTGTGGACCCGGTGGCGATAGAACGCGCGCAGCGTGCCGTCGTCGCGCTGCGGCAGGTAGAACTCGCGTCTTGGATAGCCGTAGTCGACGAACAACATCGCGCCCGCCTGCAGGCCGCCCATCACTGCCTGCACCCAGTACGGCAGTTGCGGCAGGATTTCCGAGCGGTAGCCATCGGGGAAAGTACGTCCCAGTGTCCGTTCCACATGGCGCACGGCGGCGGCAAGCAGGGGATCGGCAGGGCGGTCGCTACGGATGAACGCCGGTGCCTGCCTGTCTGCGGTGGCATCCAGCGCCACGTGTTCTTCAAACACTTCGCCTTCATGCAGGGTGAAGCGCGAAGTAGGCAGCGCATCGAGGACTTCGTTGGCAAACAGCACGCCGTTCCAGGCAGCCTCGGGCGGACCTTCCAGCCACTCGATCAGCTCGAATACGGGTGGAATCAGGCCGCGCCCCAACCGCTCACGCTGACGGTCGCGCAGATCGGCGCTGGGTTCCAGGATCGCGTACCGCGCGGGCAAGGCATCCAATGCCAACAGGCGCTTGAGCATGACCTCGGCGAAGGCACCGCTGCCACCCCCGATTTCCAGAAACTCCGCGTCAGGACCCAGTTGCCGCAATACCGGTGCCACTGCATCAGCCATGCAGCCGGCGAACAACGGTCCCAGCTCGGGCGAGGTGACGAAGTCGCCGGCTGCACCGAACTTGGTGCTGCCCGCGCTGTAGTAACCCAGGCCAGGCGCGTACAGGCAGCGCTCCATGAAGCGCGAGAATGGAAGTTGGCCACCGGCGGCGGCGATTTCTGCAGCGATCATCGCCGTCAGCACATCGCTATGGCGGGCCGCATCGGCATCGGGAGCAGGAAAGTCTGGCATCAGGGCAACATGGTTAGCGGTACTACATCTTACGCGGCGGCCGACGGCGCCAGCCAGGCGGTACTTGCGCACGTGAAAGCCCACGTGCGCGGCTGCGGGAGGTCCGCACCCGCCACCGGACCTGCCGGCTGTGTGTGTGTGGAAGCAGCAGAGCGCGCGCTTTCTACTGCAGCGGCAACGGCGCCTGCATCGGATCGATGCTGCCTTCCCCGCGCGCGATTTTCTTGAATTCGGCGCGGCTCACCGACACATAGCGCTCATTGCCGCCGATTTCCACTTGCGGTCCGTCGTGTACCGCATGGCCGTGTTCGTCCACGCGCACGGTC
>JBDSUI010000204.1:0-6312 GCA_039927795.1 Pseudoxanthomonas sp. | reverse complement strand
TTGCGGGCTGGACGTGGGCCGCGGCGCTGGCCTTGCCGTGGTGCATGGCGCTGGCGTGGTTTGCAGGCGTGCTGCCGGTGGCGACCACGGTACTGATGGCCCTGGCCGCCCTGGCACTGGGCAGCCTGCTGGTGGCGCGCGAATCAGCGGCACTACAGATGACCTGCGGACTGATCGTGTTGGGCGCGACGCTGTCCTGGCTACTGCCATGGCCGCTGCACCACCGGTGGACCTATCTGGTGCTGTGCATCGTGCTGATCGCACTCAGGGGCGGTCGGCTTTCTGCCACGCTGCCAGCCCTGCGCAGGAAATGGAATTCCGCTGTCAGTGCGGCGCCCGGCGCGTCGGCATGGGCGGTGCTCGCAATGGGCCTGGCCAGCACCGGCTGCTGGTTGCCGACCATGCAGCCTGATGACGTGGGCTATCACCTGCGCCTGCCCTGGGAACTGCTGGAACAGGGTCGTTATGCAATGGACCCGGAAACCCATATCTGGGCGATGGCCCCGTGGCTGGGCGATGTCATCCAGGCGTTTCCGCAAGTGATCAGCGGCGCGGAAGCCCGCGGGCCGGCCAATGCCCTGTGGATGTTGCTCACAGCCGCCGGGGTCTGGCAATTGGCCAGGACACTGGGCGGCGACACGCACAGCCGTTGGCTCGCAGTCGCGTTGTACGCGAGCCTGCCGTTGACCGCCGTGCTGGCAGGCAGCATGCAGACGGAAACGCCGACTGCTGCTGCGCTGGTCTGGCTGGCGGGGCTGATCCTGCGCGAACCGCAAGCCGGGCGCCCTTCGCTGAAGGCCGGCGCGATCCTGTTTGGCGGACTGCTGGCACTGAAGCTTGCCGCAGCCGCTGCCGCAATTCTGCTGTTGCCCTGGGCGGCATGGCGGCACCGGAATGCGTTGCGCGTGGGGCCGGCGCTCGCGGCCACTACGGCGGCGCTTGCGCTGGGTACCAGCAGTTACGTGTACGCGTGGGTGATCGCCGGCAATCCGGTACTGCCGCTGTTCAATAGCTATTTCCGCTCAGCGTATTTCCCGGCGTCGGATTTCAGCGATCTACGCTGGAGTGCAGGCTTCAATCTGCTGCTGCCGTGGAATATGACCTTCGATACGGGCCGCTATCTTGAGGCGTTCGGCGGTGGCGGCGGTTTCGTGCTGATTGCCTTGCTGGGAGCGTGGGTGCTGGCTGTGCTGCAACGCCGGACCGCCTTGACGGCGGTGATGCTTGCCGCATTGATCCTGCTGCCAATGATCCCGATGCAGTACCTGCGCTACGCCTTTCCCGCCAGCGTCGTGCTGTTGCCTTTGCTGGTGGTGACCGCGATGCGTACCGATCCCAGGCGTGCAGCTTGGCTGCTGGGCGGCGTGTGTCTGCTTAATTTCGCGTTCCAGTCCAATGGCCACTGGATGCTGAGGACCGGCGCGGTCAAGGAAACCATGCTTGCCCTGGGTGCCGATCACGTGTCGTTTCGCCACTACACGCCCGAACGCGTACTTCTGGCCAAACGGCGCGGATTGGCAGGTGCTGAGGGCAAGGTATTGGCGATGGACCCGGACGTTCCTTCCGTTGCTGAAATGGGTACGCACGCACGCACGGTGTCTGCCTACGACCCCTCGCTCGCCAGCGCGGCGCGTGCAGCCGAAGGCGACGCCAGCGGCGCGACGTGGGCCGCGCTCCTGCACCGCGAACGAATCGCCGCGGTGCTCGTGCGCAAAACATCGCTAACTGCGGCTCAAGGGGCCGGCTTGGTGCGTGCCAACGCGATCTTGGGAGATGAAGTGGGCGAGGCCCAACTGTGGACGCTTCCGGCGTGGGAAAATACCCCATGAGCGTATTGCGACAAGGCCGCTACTACCTGCTGATCGGAATCCTGCAATGGTTGCTGGACTGGGCCGTGACCGTGGCCCTGAGCCACGGCGGACTTGCTATCGAGCCAGCCAACGTTGCGGGGCGCGTCAGCGGCGCGCTGCTCGGCTTCTGGTTGAACGGACGCATCACCTTTTCCGGCGACGAACACCAAGTCGGCCGCAAGCAGTTCGTCCGCTTCCTGCTGATGTGGGTGCTGACCACTACCATCAGCACGCTGTCGATGGGTGCCATCGACGATAGTTTTGGGCTGCAGTGGGCATGGGCGGCCAAGCCCGCTGTCGAGATCGGGCTGGGCGGGCTGGGCTTCCTGCTGTCGCGCTACTGGATCTACCGGCGCTGAGCCCAGGGAGTCTCTGAACAATCGACAGCGGACAGCGAAACCCTGAGATCCCGTTCGTGGTGAGCCTGTCGAACCACGCTTTTCGCGGGCAAATCGAACCGTCACAAGCCGGGACCCTTGGCCTGAGCCTGGCACTACAAGCTCATCACGAACCGAATCGAGTTGTTCAGACCTTCCCGAGTGCTGACGCGTCGGCGGTCGTGCACTCTGACGCGCGCGTGCTGGACTACCGTTTGGTTTGACGTGGGTGCGGCCGACCGAGCGCGACGCGACAGAACAGGTCGCGCTGGAGGGCCGCGATGCCGCACACAAAAATGCCGGCACGCGGCCGGCATTTCCGTAGTGCGATGGCGGCAGAAACTCAGTGCTTGAGGTTCTTGCGCAGGCGCTCCAGCGCCTGCAGCTGCACGGTGGCTTCAAGCAGCTTCTGTTGCGCTTCGGCAACTTCCATCGCTTCGCCCCGGTTGGCCAGCATGCGCTCGGCTTCTTCCATGGCGGCGCGCACGGCGGCTTCATCGATGTCCTGCGCGCGGATTGCAGTGTCAGCCAGCACGGTCACGACCTGCGGCTGCACTTCCAGGATGCCGCCACTGATCGCGAAGTCCAGTTGCTCGCCGCTTGGCAGGGTCACCACGACCTTGCCCGGCTTGAGGCGCGTGATCAGCGGGGCATGGCGGGGCGCGATGCCCAGCTCACCCAGTTCACCAGTCACCACGACCAGCGTCGCGTCGCCATGGAAGATTTCGTGCTCGGCGCTGACGATGTCACAACGGATGGTAGATGCCATGTTCAACTCATTCCTGCGTACGGCGGGTCTTGCCCCGCCGTCCGGGTTATCGCGAGGTTGCCTGAAGGCGGGTCGAAACCCGCCCTACGATTACGCTTTTTCGGCCATTTTCTTGGCTTTCTCGACCGCTTCCTCGATGCCGCCGACCATGTAGAACGCCTGCTCCGGCAGGTGGTCGTACTCACCATCGCAGATGGCCTTGAAGCCGCGGATGGTGTCCTTCAGCGACACGTACTTGCCCGGCGAACCGGTGAACACTTCGGCCACGTGGAAGGGCTGGCTGAAGAAGCGCTCGATCTTGCGCGCGCGGCCCACGGCCTGCTTGTCTTCTTCCGACAGCTCGTCCATGCCCAGGATGGCGATGATGTCCTTCAGTTCCTTGTACTTCTGCAAGGTCGACTGCACGCGACGCGCGGTGTCGTAGTGCTCATGGCCGATCACGTTGGGGTCCAGCTGGCGCGAGGTCGAATCCAGCGGATCGACAGCCGGGTAGATACCCAGTGCCGCGATGTTTCGCGACAGCACCACGGTGGCGTCCAAATGGGCGAAGGTGGTCGCTGGCGACGGGTCGGTCAGGTCGTCCGCGGGCACGTAGACGGCCTGGATCGAGGTGATGGAACCCGTCTTGGTCGAGGTGATGCGTTCCTGCAGAACACCCATTTCCTCGGCCAGGGTGGGCTGGTAGCCCACGGCAGAGGGCATGCGGCCGAGCAGCGCGGAGACTTCGGTACCGGCCAGCGTGTAACGGTAGATGTTGTCGACGAAGAACAGCACGTCGCGGCCCTTGCCGTCAGCGTCCTTCTCGTCGCGGAAATACTCGGCCATGGTCAGGCCGGTCAACGCGACGCGCAGGCGGTTGCCCGGCGGCTCGTTCATCTGGCCGTAGACCATTGCGACCTTCGACTCTTTCAGGTTCTCCAGCTGGATGACGCCGGCTTCGGCCATCTCGTGGTAGAAATCGTTGCCTTCGCGGGTACGCTCACCGACGCCGGCAAACACGGAAAGACCCGCGTGCTCGGTGGCGATGTTGTTGATCAGTTCCAGCATGTTGACGGTCTTGCCGACGCCGGCGCCGCCGAACAGGCCGACCTTGCCACCCTTGGCGAACGGGCACATCAGGTCGATGACTTTGATGCCGGTTTCCAGCAGGTCGTTGCCCGAGGACTGCTCTGCGTACGCAGGCGCGGCCCGATGGATTTCCCAGTATTCGGTGGCTTCGACCGGACCGGCTTCGTCAATCGGCTCGCCCAGGACGTTCATGATGCGGCCCAGGGTGCCCATGCCGACCGGCACCGACACGGCCTTGCCGGTGTTGGTGGCGACCAGGTTGCGCTTCAGTCCGTCGGTCGAACCGAGCGCGATGGTGCGCACAACGCCGTCACCCAGCTGCTGCTGCACTTCCAGGGTGATAGCGGTGTTGTCCACCTTCAGCGCGTCGTAAATCTTCGGCACGTCGGTGCGTGCGAACTCTACGTCGACGACGGCGCCGATGATCTGGACGATCTTGCCTTGGTTGCTCATGGTGCTGACTCCGTAACTTTCAAGTTGTTGTAGGAGCGGCGTAAGCCGCGACCGTCTTGTTCGATTGCAGGTTCGCGGCTTGCGCCGCTCCTGCGGGGATTCGTCAAACGGCTGCGGCGCCGCCGACGATTTCCGAAATCTCTTGCGTGATCGCCGCCTGACGCGCCTTGTTGTAAACCAGCTGCAGGTCGCCGATGAGCTTGGTGGCGTTGTCGCTGGCCGACTTCATGGCAACCATGCGCGCCGCATGCTCGGAGGCCACGTTTTCGAGTACCGCCTGGTACACCAGCGATTCCACGTAGCGCGTCAGCACGTGCTCGAGCACGGTGGCGGCATCGGGCTCGTAAAGGTAGTCCCAGTCGTGCTGGGTGATCTGGGTATCCGAAGCAGGCAGCGGCAGCAGCTGGTCGAACGCCGCGCGCTGGGTCATCGTGTTCACGAAATCGTTGTAGGCCAGATACACACGGTCGACCTTGCCGGCCTCGTAGGCATCCAGCATGACCTTGACTACGCCCACCAGCTGCTCAAGCTGCGGCTTGTCGCCCAGGTGGGTGACGCTGGCCAGCATGTCTACCTTGATGCGACGGAAGTAGGACGACGCCTTCTGGCCAATGGTGACCACGTCGACTTCAGCACCCTTTTCCTGCCACTGGCGTATCTCACCCAGCAACTTGCGAAACAGGTTGTTGTTGAGGCCGCCGGCCAGGCCGCGATCGGACGACACGATGACGTAGCCGACCCGCTTGATTTCAGCGCGCTCCACCAGGAACGGATGCTGGTATTCGGAATTGGCCTGGGCCAGGTGGCCGATGACCTGCTTCATGGCGCGCGCATACGGGCGCGAGGCCTTCATGCGGTCCTGCGCCTTGCGGATCTTCGAGGCCGAGACCATCTCCAACGCGCGCGTCACCTTGCGGGTGTTCTGCACGCTCTTGATCTTGGTTTTGATTTCTCTGCCGCTTGCCATTCTTTTCTCTCGTTTCGCCCGGGTAACCGGCAGCCTGGAATCGGTAACCGGGAAGCCTTTTCACCAGCTACCGGTATCGGTTGCCGGCGCCTTGCATTACCAGCTGCCGGTGGTCTTGAACTCGGAAATACCCGCCTTGAAACCGGCTTCAATCTCGTCGTTCCAATCGCCGCTGGCGTTGATGCGGTCGATCAGGTCGCCCTTGGTGTTGGCGAAATGCGCATGCAGGCCTTCTTCCAGCGCCAGCAGCTTGTTTACCGGCACGTCGTCCAGATAGCCCTCGTTGACCGCGTAGATCGACAGCGCCTGGTTGGCGATGGACATCGGCTCGTACTGCTTCTGCTTCATCAGTTCGGTGACGCGCTGACCGCGCTCAAGCTGCTTGCGGGTGGCTTCGTCGAGGTCCGAGGCGAACTGCGCGAACGCCGCCAGCTCACGGTACTGGGCCAGCGAGATACGGATGCCGCCGGACAGCTTCTTGATGATCTTGGTCTGGGCAGCACCACCGACGCGCGACACCGAAATACCGGCGTTCACGGCCGGGCGGATGCCGGCATTGAACAGGTCGGTTTCCAGGAAGATCTGGCCGTCGGTGATCGAGATCACGTTGGTCGGCACGAACGCGGACACGTCGCCGGCCTGGGTCTCGATAACCGGCAATGCGGTCAGAGAACCTGTCTTGCCCTTGACGGCGCCGTTGGTGAACTTCTCAACGTAGTCCTCGGACACGCGCGCGGCGCGTTCCAGCAGGCGGCTATGCAGATAGAACACGTCGCCGGGATAGGCTTCACGGCCAGGCGGTCGCTTCAGCAGCAGCGAGATCTGGCG
>JBDSUI010000203.1:0-4676 GCA_039927795.1 Pseudoxanthomonas sp. | reverse complement strand
AGCGTGGCGGCGTCGCGGTTGAAGTAGCTGTCAGTGGCGGTGGGCCCGGCGACGGTGATCTCGCCGACAGCGCCCTGTTCGAGCGCCACCGTGCCCGACCAGTGCGCAATGCCTGCATCGTCGATGGCGATGATCCGCACCTCATTGGGTGGCACCGGCCGACCTACGCAAGTGCCTGCGCCATTTTCGGTTTCCTGGCGCGTGTCCTGCAGCTCACGCCCTTCGATCACCGCGACCGGCAGGCACTCGGTGGCACCGTACGGCGTCCAGAACTGCGCGCCTTCGGGCAGCAGGCCACGGATTTTTTCCACCACTTCCGGTGGCACCGGCGCGCCGGCCGAGGTGACCCGCTGGACGCCGTGCAACGGCTCACCGTGCTCAGCCAGCACCCGCATCAATGCGGGTGAACCAAACAGCTGCGTGACCCCGAACTGGCGGATCGCCGCGTGCAGCTTGCGTGGATCGGCGCTGGCCGGGCGGGTCGGATCCATGTCCGGAATAATCGAGGTCAGACCCAGGGCCGGATCGAACAACGCGAATGGAGGGAACGTGGGCAAGTCCACGCCACCAGGCTGCATGCCGAACGCATTGCGCAACAACTCGACCTGCGCGAGGAAATGGCGGTGGCGGTAGACCACGCCCTTGGGCACGCCGGTCGAGCCACTGGTGAAGAGGATGCCGGCGGTTTCATCGGGACCGGTATTGGCCAGCTGCGGGCCTGCACCGCCACCGTCGCGTTCGATCGCGGCCAGGGTCGTGCCGCCCCAGCCGAAACGACGGCCCACGGTGACCTGCTTGTTCGCAGAGCGCGCCCAGCCAAGGACCAAGCGGGCGACATGGGCCAGGGGAATACCGATGAAGGCCTCGGCCTGCGCTTCATCCAGGCATTGCTTGAGCGCGCGGCGGTCGATGCCGGGGTCGACCAGCACCGGCACCGCGCCGGCCTTGAACAGCGCGAACATCAGCAGGAAGAATTCCGGTGACGGCCGCACCATGATCACCGTACGCGTGCCACGGATGATTCCGTAGTGCGCCAAGCCGGCGGCGATCGCATCGCTGCGCGCGTCGAGCTGCGCGTAGGTCAGTACGGTGTCGTAGCGACCACCGCCACTGGGGCAGCGGATCGCGATCTGGTCGGGACGTTCGCGGGCCAGGCCCGGGAGGCTGGCGGCGATATTGCAATGAGGAGCATCCATGCGCGCATTGTCGCCGCAAGCGGCGCTTGCGTCAGCCGCTGCAGGCCGCAGAATGCGGCACCGAACCGATTCCTGGGCGCCGTATCCGATGCATCCCTGCCTTGCCTGCGGCGCCTGCTGCGCCTACTACCGCGTCAGCCTGCACTGGTCCGAGGCCGATCCTGGCATGGGCGGAGTGACGCCGGCAGCGCTTACCGAGCCCTTTGGCTTGCATCAGTTGACCATGCGCGGCACCTCGCAGCCGCGTCCGCACTGTGTGGCTTTGATCGGCGCTGTCGGACAGGCAAAAGGCTGTTCGATCTATGTGCAGCGTCCTTCGCCCTGCCGTGATTTAAAGGCGGCGTGGGAAGACGGCTCGCCCAGCCCGCAGTGCGACCGTGCGCGCCTGAGCTATGGTTTGGCACCGCTGTTGCCGCAGGATTGGCCCACTCCCTCGCCTACGCCGACGCCGCTGCCCGACTTCTGCACCGCGACTGCCTATGCGGCCTAGGCCTGAGGCAGGCCTGCTTCACGGAAAAGCCAGGATCAGGAAAGCGGGTGGCGGTCGAGGAAGGTGCGGATTGCCGGCACCAGTTCGGCGGCTTTGTCTTCCAGCACGTAATGGCCTGCATCTTCGAAGGCGGTGACTTCCGCCTTCGGCAGCGCGCGGGTGAAGCCGGCCAGGAAGTGCTGGTCGAACACGAAGTCCCTCAAACCCCAGCCGATGAAGGCCGGGCGATCGGCGAACTGCGGCAACTTCTGCCCGGCCGATTCGACCAGCGCCCACGCCTTGTCGCCCGGATGCAGCGGGATGTCCTGCATGAAACGCACGGTGCTGATGCGGTTGGCCCAGCTGTCGTACGGCGACACGTAGGCGCGGCGCACATCAGCCGGCATTTTATTCTCCACGCCCATACGCGACGCACCGCTGGAAAAGGCATTGAAGGCGCGGATGAGGAACGCACCGAACTTCGAATCGCGCCCCAGTGACAGCTGCCAAGGCATGTGTTTGGCATTCGGCAACGGGAATGCGGCCGTGTTGGTAATGACCAGACGTTTGACCTGTGACGCATGCGACAAGGCCCAGCCGAAGCCGATCATTCCGCCCCAGTCGTGCACGGCCAGCGTCACCGGACCCGTGATACCCACGTGCTTGAGCAGTGCGGTTACGTCATCGACACGCGATTGCAGGGTGTAGTCATAGGCACGGTCATCGGGCTTGTCGGATAACCCCATGCCGATATGGTCCGGCACGATGCACCGGTATTTATCGGAGAGACCTGCGACCAGATTGCGCCAGTAGTAACTCCACGACGGATTGCCGTGCAGCATGACCACGACCTCGCCATCACGCGGGCCTTCGTCGAGGTAGCTCATCGCAAGGCCGGGGCGGACTTCGAACTGCCTGGGGGTGAACGGATAGCCGGGCAAGCCGGGCCGTACTGCCTCCGCGGCGGATTCACTGATCTTGGGTGACGCCGTCATGGTTGTTCTTTTCGTTTCGCAAGTAGCGCAGATTCTAAGCTGGATCGCGATCATGGCGCTGTGTCTTAAAACCTGTGAATTGCGGCGGTCAGCGGGCCTTGGCGGGGAGATACTGGCCCTGATCGCCGTAGCGCTTGCCTTTCGAGTCCACATTCACGCACAGGCGCTGTTCGCAGATCATCACATCGGCCACGTTGTAGGCCTTCAACAGGTCGGCCGCAACCTGATGCTCGCGGACGGCGTTGTAATAGTGGGCGGACAACCATGTGCCGCCCACCACCAGCAACACCAGGCACGTGGCGGTGACGCCAACGACCTTCCACACCAGTTGTTTATGCAAGTGCTCCAGACGCTGGAGTTGCTGCACCAGGGTCTGCGAGCCATCACGCAGCAAGGCACCGGCTTCGCGCAATCGCTGCTCGTAGTCGTTGACCGGCTGGTCCAGTCCGCTCTGTATCTTGCCCAGCACCTGCGCCGGCAGTGCTTGCAAGGCAGTGTCGGCCGAATGCCGGACGGTCGCCGGCAGCAGCTGTGCCAGTCCTTGCAGCTGCTGCGACAGCAGTTGCTGGCGTTCATCGATAGCGTGGGTGCGACGCTCGAACATTTCCATCAGTGTCGCGGTCTTGTCGATCAATGCAGTCAGTTCGTCCTGGTCCATGAGGTGCTTTCCTTGGCGCGGCTGGAGTGATTGTTAGCGCATATGGCGCATGACGGGCGCTTCCTGTTGCATCGGCTGTTGCGCGGCCAACTGGCGGGTGGCCCGCTGTTCATGCTGGTCCACCAAAACGGAGGCCTGGCTGCGCATGGCGTGCCCAGCGTCGCCGTTGGCAAGCGATTGGGTCTCCTTGCGGAAAACGCTCCACTCCGCGTTCTGCCCGGCGGCCAGCAACCTGTCCATTTGCAAGGACAGCGCGCTGGCCTGCGGGGACGTCGTTGCCGGCGCGTTTTTAGGCTGCGCCTCTTTCTCGCTGTCGTGCCCGGCTTGTGGCACTTCCTTCTGTGCCGCTTGCTCGAGGTGTGGCGTGGGGCGGCGTGTGCCCGCTTCTGTCACGTAAGCACCAACTTCAAGCGTGCCGCTGACCCGCTGGCCCGTGCCGGCGATGGCTGCATGCTGGAAATCGCCTATGCGTGTCGCAGCCCCGGTCGCCGCCGACTGGATTGCCTGCGATGCCTGGCGGATGACGGCGGCATCTTCGCGGCCGGATTGGCGGGCGGCCGTAGCCTCGTTCTGGTTGCGCTGTTGCGCCTGATCGCCTGCCTGTTGCAGGCGATCCGCTTTGGAGTCGATCCATTTCTCGCCACCATCCGGCAGCAGGTTGCCTATACCACGCAGCACATCGGCGCCGAACGCAGCACCCGACTTCTGCGCCTGGCCTTGCAGGTGGTCGATCTTCGCTTCCACTGCCGCGGCCGCCTCGCGTGAGCCTGCCGCCGCATTTCCGGCGTGGTGCACGCCTGTGGCCGCGACGGCACCGGCCAGGTAAGTGGCTGTACGCGACTCCTCGGCGCTAATTCGGGTGGTCGCTTCGATGGCGTATCCGGCCGCATGCAGGTTGTGCCCGGCTATCTGGCCCGCAATCTGCTTCGCTTCCAGCCGGACATCCGATGCTACCGACACGCCCGCCCGCAACGCATGGATATCATTGCGGTAGTTCTCGAACATCGCCTTGTATTCCGCCGCCAGTTGCCGGGCGTTGGGGTCGGCCAGGATGGAACGGTCGGGCTTGCCTTTGCTGTCCTCGTTGGTGAAATGGTGCATGCGGTGGGCACCACCAGAAGCGATTATCGCGACAGTTGGGTTGCGGATATCGATCGAATCGCGATCATTGTCGTATCCACCCCACTTGCCCACGCTTTCCACGTCGCCGTCGCTGGCGTACATGCGGACTTCCCCGAAATGATGGCTGGCCGCGCTGACCGGGTCGGCGGCCTTGACATGGTTGATGACCTGATGGCCGCCTTCGGGTATGTGATACCCCAGGCTGACCGCGCCATAGGCATTGAAAGTCTCGCCAT
>JBDSUI010000202.1:0-3070 GCA_039927795.1 Pseudoxanthomonas sp. | reverse complement strand
AGGAAATGAAACTATAGGCAGCGGAGTCTGAGTGTTTCCCGTCTCGCGTGGACAGGCAATGTGACAGTGACAGATTTCGGTCTTCCCTCTTGTGACAGCGGATCCGCGAGCCTGTCTCTGCGGTTGCGTTGGCGTGCGCAAGTCGGAAAACCCAACCCTCTTCCCGCGCTGCGCGCCATCGGCTCCCGAAATGAGAGGCAGGACCAGCAACAGTGCTGGCATGCTGTCCATGCAAATTCGAGCTCATGCGCTGCGCGTGGCCACTGCAGGCGGCACCAGGGCAGCCTTGCGCGCAGGTCCATACACCGCGACCTGACCCAGCAGCCACAGCAACACTGCGCCGATCGGCAGGTAGGACAGCGGCAGGCGCGGCAGTTCGTACTTGCCCATCAGCAACTGGTTGATGGCATACGCCAGCAACATGCCCAGCACGATGCCAATCGTGGCCAGCAGGAAATTCTCGGTCTGGAAGTAGCGCAGGATCTGCCCGCGCGTGGCCCCCAGCGCGCGACGCACGCCGATCTGCTTGGTGCGCTGCTGCACCCAGAAACTGGCCAGGCCGACAATCCCCAGTGCAGTCACCACCAGCAGGGCAACGATCACCGCCACCAGCATCCAGACCATGGCGCGATCCTGGCGGAAGTACTTCGCCCGCAGCTCCTCCATGGTGGAGCTGTTCTCATGCAGGACGATGCGGCTGGGCCCGTTCTTCTCAAGCGCGGCGACCGCCGCTTTCAGCACCTCGCCGCGTCGCCCCGGATCGGTACGCAGCAGGTAGTTGCCGCCGACCGAATACGGCACATGGATCGGGAAGACCAGTGAGTACTCATGTGCGACCGCACCGTCCTGTTCACTGGGGCGCACCAGATGGTCTACCACTCCCACGATGCGGATCGGATTATCGCCCCAGCTGTAGAGGCTCTTGCCCAGCGCGCTTTGCCCCGGGAAAAGCGTGTCGGCCACGCTTTGGGTGATGATGACCGACGGAATCGACACCGTGCTGCCTGGCGCGTCCAGCGCCGACCACTGGACGAATTCGTCGACTGCAAACCCGCGCCCCGCCACGAGCTTCGGTCCCAGCGTCGCTAGGAATTGCTCGTCGCCGGTGTAGATGGCCGCGCTGAGTGTCGGCTGCTTCTGGTCCTTGACCAGCGTGACCGAAGAATTCCAGGACGAATTGACGAAAGGAACCTGGTTGGTGACCGAGGCGGCCTTGACCCCAGGCAGGCCACGCAATAGGGCCAGGTCGCTGCGGGTCAGGGCTTCCGCGTCCCCATCTTCGCCGATGCCGGTGAGCTGAACGCGGACCACTTCATTTTCGGCTACGCCGCTGACGAGATTCAGCCGGTCCAGGCGACCGCTGATAAGGAACAACGCATTGCAGATGATCGCGCAGCTCAGTGCGATCTCGAGCACGATCAGCGACGCGGCTGTCTTGTGGCGCAACAGGGTGGACAGGATGGGCCGTAATTCCATGACAAGCTCCGTAGGCGCCGTCGACGCCTGCACTGGGTAATTAAGTTATTGCGACTTCAACTGCATCGCTGGGGTGACCTGCATGGCCTGCCAGGCGGGCACCAGGCCGGCCAGCAGGCTGGCGAGAATGGCAAGCGCGAATGTTGCCAGCAGCATCCACGGGTCCAGGTGCGCCAGTTCTGCATAACTGGCTGGCTGCTGGCGTACCGCCCACAGGCCCAGCAAGGCCAGGCCCAGCCCTGCGGTGCCGCCGGCAACACCCACCGTGCCGGCCTCGATCAGGCATTGCAGGAAGATGGCGCTGCGGGTCGCACCCAGGGCACGGCGCACTCCGATTTCGCCACCGCGGCGCAGGAACTTGGCCAGCAACAGGCCTACGGTGTTGATCAGGCAGACCAGCAGGAAGCCAAAGGCCAGCCAGACCTGCAGGCGCACGTCACCGGGCACCACCTTTTTGAAATCCAGCCACTCCATCACCTTGCGCAAGCGCACATTGGTCGGCCGCTCGAAGCGGCCGGCGCTGCGTTGCTGGTCCGAATAATTGTTGAGGTACTGCTTATAGGCCGATGCCTTGGCTGCGCTGTCCAGCTGCACCCAGTACTGGATCCAGACGCAGGGCGCGTTGACGCCGGTGGATCCTTCCGGGTCCGAACCCGAATCGCCCCAGCAGTTCATGTTGCCGCTGCGATGCATCTTCAGGTCGCGCGAGGTGGAGAATGGCAGGAACACCTGTTCCAGCTCGCCGAACCGGTCACTGTTCATGTCGTAGAAACGCGGGGTCGGACGCCAATGATCCAGCACGCCGATCACGGTGAAATCGGCCTTGTCCAATCGGACCGTCCTGCCAACACTGTCGGCGCCGCCGAACAGCTTGTCATTCAGTGCCTTGGCGATTACTGCTACGCGGCCGTGACGTTCGTCTTCGCTCGCACGCCAGCCAGCGCCGAACAGGAATGGCATGTCGAACATCGGGAAAATATCGGCGGTCGCGTATTGCGCATCGACCTGGAACGGGGTCATGCCTTGCTGTTCCGGCGTGATCGCCAAGCCACCCCCGGTCATGAAGGCCTGGCGGTCGCCGCGCTTCTCGCGCAGCAGTTTCTCGGCGTCGAAGCGGGTGAGCTGCTCGGCGGGCTCGTCGCCTGCCTGGAAGTCGTTGAGGCTCTCCGGGGCAAGCTGCACGTAGTACAACGAATCGCTGCGGGTCGGCACCGGATCGCCCGACAACACATGGAAGACCGTAAGCGTGGTCATGCTGGCGCCAATGCCCAGGGCAATAGCCAGCACCATCAGCGCGGTCAGCACTTTGTTGCGCCGGAAGCTGCGCAGGGCCAGCTTGAAGTAGTAAGCGAACATGGGGAAAACTCCAGGAACGAGTGCAGAGAAGCTAGGAACGAGTGAAGAGGAACGAGGAACGAGTGAAGAGGAACCAGTGGAGAGGAACCAGTGAAGAGGAACGAGGAACATGTGATCCGGGGGAAGTGCGCCCCTCAGCTGCTTTCACTCGTTTCTCATTTCTCGTTTCTCGCTTCTCGCTTCTCGCTCCTCGCTCCTTGACTCCGCACCAGGCTGGGTTCCACCGACAGGTCCGTGG
>JBDSUI010000201.1:0-15007 GCA_039927795.1 Pseudoxanthomonas sp. | reverse complement strand
CGTCCACGCCGACCACCACGACCAGGGTCAGGTGGGGCAGGTCGTGGCCCTTGGCCAGGATCTGCGTCCCCACCAGAATGCCAGGGCGGTCGCCGAGTTGTTGTAGCAGGCTGGCCAGTGCATCGCGACGCTGCGTGGTACTTCGATCGATGCGCAGCACCGGCACGGCGGCGAACCTTTCCATCAGCATTTCTTCGATACGTTCGGTGCCAATACCCTGCGGTTGCAGGGCCAGACCGCCGCAGTCGGGGCAGGCGGGCGGCACCGGCTGGCGCGCGCCGCAGTGGTGGCATTGCAGACGCCGGCCGGCGCCATGCACGGTCATGGGCGAGCTTTTCTCCGGCGTTCCGCAACGCCTGCATTGCGCGCTCCAGCCGCAGTCATGGCACATCAGCACCGGCGCGTAACCACGGCGGTTCTTGAACACCAGTACCTGGCCGCCCGCTTCCAGTGCGCCGGCGATTGCAGCGATCGTATCGCGCGACAGGCCGGCCTCCAAGGGACGCTTGCGCAGGTCCTGCACGCGCACCGAGGGCGGTTTGGCGTCGCCGGCGCGATGTTCAAGACGCAGGTGCTGGTAGCGTCCGGTCATGGCGTTGTGCAGCGATTCCAGCGACGGCGTGGCGCTGCCCAGGATCACGCGCAGGTCAAGCGCCTTGCCGCGTACCAGTGCGAAATCGCGCGCGTGGTAGCGCATGCCGTCCTGTTGCTTGTAGCTGCCGTCGTGTTCTTCGTCGACGATGATCAGGCCGGCCTCGGGCAGCGGGGTGAACACCGCCGAGCGCGTGCCAACCGCCACCCTGGCCTCGCCGCGTGCAAAGGCGGCCCAACCGCGCGCGCGTTCGCCATCGTTCAAACCCGAGTGCAGGGCCAGCACCGGCACGCCCAGGCGCTGCCTGAAACGGGCCAGCGTCTGCGGGGTCAGCCCGATTTCCGGAACCAGCACCAGCGCCTGCTTGCCGCGGCGCAGGCAATCGGCGATCGCATGCAGATAGACCTCGGTCTTGCCGCTGCCGGTGACCCCGTCGAGCAGGATGGGCGCGAATCCGGTACTGGCGAGGATCGCGTCCACCGCGGCCTGCTGCTGCGCATGCAGCGCCGGCCCGGCCTGTGGGTCAGGGACAAGCGTAAAAGCGGGCAGGACCACGCGCTCGACCAGCCCGCGCTTGCCCAGCGCCCGCGCGGCGGTGCGCCAGTCCGGCAACTGCAGTGCCAGCCAGTCTTCGTCACGCGGGGAAGACTGCAGCAGCATGGCCAGCCGATGCGGTCGCGACCCGGCTCTCAGGCGCGCGGCTTCGTCCGCGCCCTGCGCGGTCAGCCGCCAGGCCCAGGCGTGGGTGTCGGGCAGCGGGTCGCCCTGGCGCAGTGCCACCGGCAGCGCGGTTGCCAGCACCTCGCCGAGGGGGGTGTGGGTATAGCGCGCAAGCCAGCGCAGGGATTCCAGCAATTCGCCTTGCAGCAGCGGAACCGTATCCAGCACGGTCAGGGCCGGGCGCAGTGCCGGCAGGTCGCCTGCGGGGACGCCGATACCGACCACCAGACCGGTGAGTTCGCGGGAACCAAACGGCACGCGTACACGTTTGCCCACATCCGACACCGAGACGGCATGGCCAGGCGGAGGCAGGTAGTCGAACTTGCGCGGCAAGGGCACCGGCAAGGCGACATGGAGAAGGAAATCGGACGACATCGGCACCAGTTTACCGATCACCGGCGGGGTGCCGGAGCCGAGGCGCAGTTGCGCGTCATTGCTGCGTGAAGAATCACGAAAAGCACGCAAGTCACCGCTGGGGCTGGAGATTCTGCTTTATCCACACAGCCTGTGGATAACACTGTGCATGAAAGCAATGCTCCACGCCTTTGGAGCCGTGCTGCAAGCGCCTGCGTGACGTTGGCTAAAAAAGCGCCATGACCACTATGCCTTTTAAAATCAATCACTTGTCCGTGAAACAAAGTTGTCACCAAGCACCCCCAAGCGCAGGGTTGCGATGGCGTGACCGTCAAGTACGGGCTGTGCACAACCTTTTTCGACCGAAACCCTTGCGGCGCTTGAGCGAGCTGATTTTGGCCGTCTGTCAAGACATTTTTGAGACCCGTGCACGCGTGAGCCACGGCTATCATGCAGCGACGTTCCAGTCGGTTTCCTGATGCCAAGCAACCTGCCTGACGCCGCCCCTGCGCCGGCCGCACTCTCTGCCTTCCTGCGCGGCGTCGAACGTCGCGGCGCCCTGTTTGCGGAGCTGCAATGCGGCGACCAGGAGGCCGGCGACGCCGCCCTGGCCGCGTCGATGCGCGCCTTCCGCACCCACGCCGGGGCCGTGCCCATGGCGGACTGGCCACAGCGTTTCTGGGCGCTGCTGGTGGCCAACCCTCAGCTGCGCCGGGCCGCGTTAACCGCCGCCTGGCCGACCCCGCTGCAGCCGCTGGCCTTGCTGGAGCCTCTCCAGCGCCAGGCCCTGCTGCTGAGACTGGCCGCAAGCCTGCCCGAAGCCGAGGCGGCTGCGGTGCTGGGCGTCGATCTGGCGGACTACGAACAGGTGCTGGCCGCGGCGTGCCCGCGCGATGACAGTGGCCAGCCAGACCCGGTGGGCTGGCGCGCGCTGGCCGAAACCATCCAGCAGCAATTGCGCGAGCTGCCGCCACAGCGGCTGGCACGTCTGGCCGCCCTGCGTGAGGCGGCGATCAGCGGTCGCCGGCTCGACGCCCCCCTCGCCCCGGCGCCAGCGCGGCGGCAGGAAGAGGGGCGGCCAGGCTTGCGGCGTCGCGGGTTCTGGGTTGCGGCGGTGGTAGGTGTGTGCGCGGCCGCGCTGGCAGCGACCTGGTGGTGGCCGCTGTTGCAGGTCACGGGGCCGGCCATTGCGGTAGACGAAGGCGTGCGGCCGCTGCAGGAAGAAGTCGATATCCGGTCCCAGCCGCTTGCGGTGCAGGCACCGGCCGCCCGTTTTGACGCCGCCGCTGCGGTGTGGATGCATCCGGATTTCGAACTGTTGAGCCAACCCCAGGAACAAGCGTTTGCGCGGCAGGCCGATTTCCTGGCGTGGCTGGCCAGCGGCGCCACCGCGCTGCCGGAACCGGTCGCCCAACAGGAGTCCGTCGCTGCCCCGCCCCGGGCCACGGGCACGGAGACTACCGATGCGCAGTTCTAGCGCCGGGTCGGCGGCGCGGTTTCGGCGGGTGCTGATGCTTGCCGGGCGGCGCGCATTGATGCGGGCGACCTGCCTGTCCTTGATCGGCTTGGCGTCCGCCGCCGCCCAGGCCGACAGCTTGCAGCAACGCCAGGACGCCTTGCGGGCGATGACCCCGGAACAGCGCGTGCGCCTGAGTCAGGCGCTGGCCGCCTGGGATGCACTGCCACGCGACCAGCGCGAGGAGCGTCGGGCGCGGTACCAGGCCTGGCTGCAGCTTGATCAGGCCGAACGCGTGCGTCTGCGCGTAATGGCTGCGCAGGTTGGCGCCTACCCTGCCGACCGCCGGCATGCACTGCGCCTGCAATTTGATGCGCTGGACGACGTGCAGCGCCATGGCTGGCGGCTGGGGCCTGTGCTGGGACAGGAATACGCCCAGTTGCACCCCTTGCTGGCCTACGTGCCGCAGGCCCAGCGCCTGCCGTTGCTGGCCCGGTTGCGGGCGATGAGTGCCCAGCAACGCACCGACCTTGCCTTGCTTGCGCAGCGCACACCGCCGCAGGATCGGCAGGCGCTGCGTAGCGAGCTGCTGGCCACGCCGGCGGGCGCAGTGAGCGGCTGGCTTGCGCAGAAACTGGGTCAGTAGTCACCGGCGTCGCGCAGGGCCCGGCGACTGGCCCGGAAACGATCACCGAAACGGCTGACCCCATCGGCACGCATGCGCCCGGCATGGACACGCATGAAGTCATCCAGAGCCGATTGGTCAACCAGCTCGTATCGCGTGCAGAACGTGGTTTCGGCGCTGCTGGCGTCTTCCACGATTTCCAGGATGCGCGCGCCGGTGAAGCCGGGTAGTGCCAGCATCTCCTGCACCTGGTCGCTGAGCCAGATCCGGTATTCGTTCGCGATTTCTTTCATCACCGACAGATTGACTTCGTAGATCACGGACATGATGGCTTGCCTGCGCTGCTATCCGGTCAACGTCCGCAGCCAAATGTATCGGCCAGGTCTGCGCAAACAGGGCAGCGAAGTGATCGCTGGTTTAAGATTGCGCGCTGCCACGACCCGGCCAAGACGCATACGCGGCTCCGCTGTCGGGCCCGGAACCCGGATGTCTGCGCACCCCCACCTGCCCCCGCGCTTCGGCAACGAAGTCCGCACGACCGGCACGCTTGCCCTGCCGCTGGTATTGGGTCATGTGTCCACTGGCCTGATCGGCTTGGTCGACAACGTCATCGCCGGCCACCACGGCACCCATACCCTGGCCTCGGTCACCATTGGCACCGCGTTGTTGTGGCTGCCGATGATGGTGCCGATTGGCACGCTGATTTCACTGACCGCCTCGGTCTCGCAGTTGAACGGCGCCGGCCGTCGCGACCAGATCGGCCCGCTGTTCCGGCAGGCGCTGTGGCTGGCCCTGGCGCTGGGCCTGCTGATGTTCGCCTTCCTCAGCCTGATTCCGGCCGCGCTGGGGCCGTTCGGCATTGCGGCCGATATCATTCCCGGCGCGCGCGGATTCCTGCATGGTGTGCGCTGGGGCGCGCCTGCGCTGACCCTGTTCTTCTGCATGCGCTACCTGAGCGAGGGCATGCACTGGACGCTGCCGACGATGGTGATCGGGTTTGGCGGCCTGGCCCTGCTGGCACCGCTCGGCTATGCCTTTACCTTTGGTCGTTTCGGTTTGCCGGAAATGGGCGCCGCCGGCCTGGGCGTGGCCTCGGCCATCATGATGTGGTCGCAGGCCGTCGCTTTTGCCGCGTATCTGTGGATGACCAAGCGCTTTGCCCATCTGGATCTGTTCGCGCGCTTCGACGGGCCGCATGCCAGGCCGATCGCGCAGCTGTTGCGCACCGGTTTGCCGATCGGCGTGACCGTGCTGATGGAAGGCGGACTGTTCATTGCCACCGCTTTGTTGATTGCGCGCCTGGGCGCCGTGCCCGCGGCGGCCCATCAGATCGCCATCAATGTATCGGCGCTGTGCTTCATGATTCCGATGGGCGTGGCCGAAGCCACCACCATCCGTGTGGGCCATGCGCTGGGTATGGGTGATGCCATCGGCGTGCGCCGCGCCGCGCATGCCGGCTACGTGATCGTGCTGGGCACACAGGCCCTGTCGGCGACCGCCTTGTTGCTGGGCCACGGCGCGGTGGTGGCGCTGTACACCCGCGACCTGGCCGTGGCGGGACTGGCCGGCAGCCTGTTGCTGTACGCGGCGGCGTTCCAGTTTCCCGACGGCATCCAGGTGCTGTCGGCCGGCGCGCTGCGTGGCCTGAAGGACACGCGCGTGCCGATGTGGCTGGCGGTGCTGTCGTACTGGGGCCTGGGCATGCCGCTGGGCATTGGCCTGGGCCTGGGTCTGGGTTGGGGCCCGCAGGGCATGTGGATGGGCTTGATCCTGGGCCTGACTGCCGCCGCGGTGCTGTTGGCTGCGCGCTTCCAGCGCAGCAGCCGGCGCCTGTTGCAGCGGCCTGCGGTCGAGATTGGAGCCAGTGGCAATCGGAGCCAGTGACTGGCCTGGACAGTTGCCACCGGAGCAATGACTTACGGGGCATGTAAGCCGCGCAGGCAACCGGTAAGCTGGTCACAGTTATCCGGAGCTCGCCCCCCATGAATCAAGTCGTCCATCGCGGTCCCATCGCCGCCTTCTTCGTCGGCCTGTGGAACGTGATGAATTTCACCCGCAGACTTATCCTCAATGTCCTGTTCTTCGGCCTGCTGCTCCTGTTTCTGGCGATCTTCGTGGCGGCGGTCGGGCGTGGCAATGGTGTCAAGCCGCTGCTGGAACGCACCACGCTGGTGATCGCGCCCGAAGCCAGACTGGTCGAGCAGTACAGTGCCGACCCGGCCACGCGCGCGCTGGCCAAGGCACTTGGCGACAAGAATGCCTCTGAAATACAGATGCGCGACCTGATCCGCGCCATCGATGCGGCCAAGGACGACAAGCGCATCGAGCGCGTGTTGCTGCGTGTCGATCAACTGCAACCCAGCGGTTATGCCTCGATGCGTGAAGTGGCCGCCGCATTGGCCCGTCTGCGCGACTCCGGCAAGCAGGTAGTCGCCTTTGGCGAGAACCTGGAGCAATCGCAGTACCTGCTGGCTGCGCAGGCCAGCGAGGTCTATATCGACCCGATGGGCAGCATGATGCTGGAAGGCCTTGGTCGCTATCGCCAGTACTACCGGCAGGGCCTGCAGGACAAACTCGGCGTCGACGTGCACCTGTTCCGCGTAGGCGAATTCAAATCGGCGGCCGAGCCTTACATCCTGGACGCCGCCTCGAAGGAATCCAAGGAAGCCGACCTGTTCTGGATGAACGATATCTGGCAGCGTTACCTGGCCGACATCGCCAAGGCGCGCAAGTTGACGCCCCAACAACTGGCGTCCGGCATCGACACCTTGCCCGAAGGCATTGCAGCGGCTGGCGGCGACCTGGCCAAGTTCGCCTTGCAGCAGAAGCTGGTGGACGGCCTGAAGACGCAGGAAGAAGTGGAAACCCTGCTCACTGAGCGTGGCGTGGCCGATGAGGATTCCGACAACGGTTTCCGCAGCATTTCCCTGCCGGGCTACCTGGCCCAGATTGATGCCAAACATCTGAAGATCGGCGATGACCGCCCGCAGGTTGCAGTGGTAATCGCCGACGGTGAGATCACCGATGGCGAACAGCCGGCTGGCAGGGTTGGCGGCAAGTCGACCTCGGCCCTGCTGCGCGAGGCGCGTGACGACAAAGACGTCAAAGCCGTCGTGCTGCGCGTGGATTCACCGGGCGGCGGCGTGTATCCGTCCGAGGAAATCCGTCGCGAAGTGGCGGCGCTCAAGGCCGCCGGCAAGCCGGTAGTGGTGTCGATGGGCGACCTGGCAGCGTCGGGTGGTTACTGGATCTCGATGAACGCTGACCGCATCTATGCCGATCCGTCCACGATCACCGGTTCCATCGGCATCTTTGGTCTGATTCCCAACGTTACCCGCACCCTGGACAAGGTCGGTGTGCACACCGACGGTGTTGGCACCACGCGTTTTGCCGGTGCCTTCGACATCACCCGTCCCATGGACCCGGCGGTAGGCCGCGTGATCCAGTCAGTGATCGACAAGGGCTACGCCGATTTCACCGGCAAGGTCGCTGCGGCGCGCAAGAAATCGGTTGAAGAAATCGATGCCATTGCACGCGGTCGTGTGTGGAGCGGTGCGCAGGCAAAAGAGCGCGGTCTGGTCGACGAGCTGGGTGGCTTTGAGGCGGCCGTCATCGATGCCGCCGCGCGTGCCAAGCTGGGCAAGCCTGATGCGTATCGAGTGCGTTACATCGAGAAGATGACCTCACCGTTCGCGCAGTTCATGAGCGGCTTCGCGGGCAGCCGCATGGGCGCGGCGTGGCTCAAGGATTCAGATTTCGCCCGCGTACTGCTGGCCAAGGCCATGCCGGAGACCGACGCGCAGCTGCGCTTTGTCGAAGAAGCAGCCAACAGCCGCAACGGCGCACCGGTGAAAGGCCTGGTGTACTGCTTCTGCGGCCTGTAAATGCCCCACGCTCCCTGCCTGCAACGGGCACGGAGCGTGCATGCTCGTTGCTTCAAGGAGTGGTGGCGGCGTCGATAGCAGCGCGTTGTTGCTCGGCGGCCTGTCGGGTGGTTGCTTCCACGGACTTTGCCGCGTTGATAGGCTGCTGGATGGCATCGCGCAGTTCCGTGGCTTGTGCGGTGTCGACCTTCGGCTCGGGCGGCTGGTCGGTGGCAGGTGGTTGCGGCCTGCATGCCGCCAGTGCCAGCGCTGCAAGCATCAAGTACGCACAGCGCAACAAGATCATTCTCATCAGCTTCGTCTCCGTGGGCGTGGCGTTATGCTAACCCCAACCATGACAGGTGATGCAGAGGCGATGCGATGACACCCAACCGCTGGAGACTGGATGGACAACGGGCGCTGGTCACCGGCGCCAGTGCGGGCATCGGCCTGGCCATCACCCGTGAACTGCTGGGATTTGGCGCCGAGCTGATGTTGGTTGCGCGCGATGCCGATGCACTGGAGGCGGTGCGCGATGAGTTGCTCGAAGAGTTCCCCGGCTGCGCCATCCATGCCATGGCCGCCGACGTCGCCGACGACGACGACCGGCGCGAAATCCTCGACTGGGTCGAAGACCAGGACGATGGGCTCAACATCCTGGTCAATAACGCCGGTGGCAATCTGACCAAGGCCACGGTGGACTACACCGAGGACGAATGGCGCGGGATCTTCGAGATCAATCTGTTCTCGGCATTCGAGCTGTCGCGCTATGCGCATCCCCTGCTGACCCGCCATGCCGTGTCCAGCATCGTCAACGTGGGAAGTGTGTCGGGAATGACGGCGGTACGCAGCGGTGCGCCCTACGGCATGACCAAGGCCGCGCTGCAGCAGCTCACCCGCAACCTGGCCGTGGAGTGGGCCGAAGACGGCGTGCGCGTGAATGCGGTGGCGCCGTGGTACATCCGCACGCGGCGTACCTCGGGCAAGCTGGCCGATGCCGACTACTACGAGGAAGTCATCGACCGCACGCCGATGCGGCGCATTGGCGAGCCGGAAGAGGTCGCCGCGGCGGTCGGCTTTCTGTGCCTGCCCGCCGCCAGCTACATCACCGGCGAGTGCATCGCGGTGGATGGCGGGTTCCTGCGCTACGGTTTCTAGAGGCGCGGTGTAAAGCCGAGTTTGCTCGGCTGTCGTTGATCCGCACCCAATGCAGCCGAGCAAGCTCGGCTCTACAAAAACCGAAGGGCAGCCGGGCACGCTCGGCTCAACAAAAAACGACGGTCAGCCGGGCATGCTCGGCTCTGCAGAAGGGGCGCGATTACTTGCTGCAGCTGCTTTCGCGGTAGATCTTCTGCGCGCGCTCGAACTCGATCCTGTTCTTTTCCTCGTTGCCGACCCGGGCGAAACGCCAGGCGACTTCGGTTTCGCCGACGCGCTTCTTCCATGCCTCGCAGAGCGCGCCGTCGGCGACCCGTGCGCATTGGTCGCGCATCATCTCGCAGGCTTCGCCGGCGCCGGTTTGCGGGTTGCCGTCCAGCCCCACCGTCTGCATCGTCACGCAGCGCGATTTGGGTTCTTCATCCTCGGTGATGTAGCTGTCCTTGTCGTGGGTGATGCACTGGAACAGCACCGGCGGCGACAGTCGGACCTCGGTGGCGAGGGCAGCGGGGCTGTCGACGGGCTCGGCCGGGATGATTTCCGAAGTCGGCCTGGACGGCGCAGTGGCGGCCACCGGGGCGGTGGCCGACGCCGCTGCCGTTGCCGCACTGGCCGGACGCGCGCGCCCCGGGGCGGCCGCCGAGCCCATCGGCACGGTGCTGACGCCCTGCATCACCTTCTTTTCCTGCCGGTCGCCCTTGGGGCAGGGCATGTTTTGCAGGGTCAGCGCGCCGCTGGCATTGGTGCAGCGGTAGAACACCACTTCATCGGCTGACGCGTTCAAGGCGCACAGTGACAGGGCAAGCAACAGGGTTTTCAATTTCATCATGGGCTTCCGCAATCGTTGTCGATACGCGCTTCAATGCCGCGCTGTTCCAGTTCCAGTTGGCGCCGCTCGCTTTGCAAGGCGCTGTTGTAGCGGCGGATGATTTCATACCTGCGATCGGAGAGACGCGAACACACTTCCTGCTGCGGCAAGGGATGACACTCATCGCGCACCCAGGTGCCGCCGATGGGCAACACCACCCCGGTCTGCAGCGCAGGACTACCGCTGCCGGGGCGCTGATGCGATGGCTGGCCGCCGTGCGGGCCGCCGCCTCTGCGATGCGACCAGCCCGGGTAACCCACGGTCCACAGTGGCAGCCAACGCGGATTGCCTTCGCCGTTGTCGCTGGTATAGCGCTCGCCGTCGGAAGTCACGCATTCGTACAGCGGGCGCGCCGGCATGCGATAGACGATCTGCACGTCCGGTCTGGGCGCAACCGGTGGCGACGGCGCTGCCTTGGCGGGGGCTATGGGCCGGACCGGATCCCTGGGCCGGACCATCGAGCGAACCTGCTGGGTTTCCCCCTTGGCGCAGGGCGAGTCACGCAGGGTCAACTTGCCAGTGGCGGCGATGCAGCGATAGATCGTCACGTCCTCGGCGCTTGCCGGCCATGCGGGCAGAACCAGTAGCGTGCTGGCCAGCAGTGGCAAGAGAAAAGGGAAACGCATGCGCGCATCTTGCCCGCATCGACCGTGATGGTGAAGCACGGGTCGCGATGCGGTTCAGTCTGACATCGCACAGCAGGTGCGCTTGAGAAGGAAACTCAGGCCTGGCGGATCGTGGCACCGCTGAGCGCATCACGAATACAGGTGGCCGCCGCCGCGCCGCCGGTTTTGCCGTCCATGACGCCGTCAACCCGTTCCAGCAGCGCCGCATCCAGCGCCTCACGGGAACGCGCTGCAGGCTGGCCGGCGCGGTTGGCGCTGGTCGACACCAGCGCGCCGCCATAAGCGTTGCACAAGGCGATGACGCCCGCATGGGCCGTGATGCGCACGGCGATGCCTGCATGCAGGCCGGTGATCCAAGAGGGCGCTTGGGTGCTTGCCGGCATGATCCAGGTATTGGGTCCAGGCCAGCTGGCCAGCACCTGCGCCCGTTGCGCGGCCGGCACAGCCGCCATATCAAGGTAGTGCCGCAGTTGCTGCAGTTGCGAAGCAATGAGGATCAGGCCTTTCTCGACGCCACGTTGCTTGATGGACAGCAGGCGCAGCACGGCCTGCTCATTGCGCGGATCGCATCCCAGGCCCCAGACCGCCTCGGTAGGGTAGGCAATGACCCGGCCTGCCTGCAGCGCAAGGACGGCCTGTGGAATCGAGAGTTGCGATGCGCTCATGGGGAAATTCGCAGCGGGTTTGAACCACGGTAGCCGACGTGGCCGTGCCACGGGTCACGTGATCACCCAGTTGACCGGGCAGCGGTTGATCACGCAATCGCAGTGCGGAAATCGTCCCTACTTTGGCGCCTTCACAATCCGCCTCTTGCCCAGCTCGATATTGGCCGCTGGCGTCAGCAGCGATTTGGCAGGTTCCACTACAGGAAACACCGATTTGTGCGCCGCGGCCTTCTTGGCCACCGCTTTCTTGGCCACGGTTTTCTTCGCCGCTTTCTTCACTGCCTTCTTGGCTGGTATTTTCTTGGCGGCGATCTTCTTCGGCGCGGCTTCCTTCTTCACTGCGGTTTTCTTGGCCGCGGTCTTCTTGCCGAAGCCCTTGCGCATCGGCTTGCCGGTTTCCTCCATCAGCTTCACTACTTCCTCCAGGCTCAGCGAAGCGGGTTCGCGGTCCTTGGGGATCTTGCCGTTGAGCTTGCCGTCGCTGAGGTACGGGCCGTAGCGGCCGTTCAACACCTGGATCTCGCTGCCTTCGAATTCCTTGATGATGCGGTTGCGGGCAATCTCTTCCTTCTCTTCAATCAGGAATACCGCGCGCGCCAGGTCAACCGTGTAGGGATCGTCTTCCTTCTTCAGTGACGCGTACACGCTGCCACGCTTGGCGAAGGCGCCAAAACGGCCGATGCCGACGCTGACTTCCTCGTCCTTGTCCTGGCCCAGCTTGCGCGGCAGCTTGAACAGCTCCAGCGCATCCTCCAGGGAAATGGTGTGCATGCTCTGGCCTGGCCGCAGCGAGGCAAACGTGGGCTTGTCCTCGGCGTCTTCGGCGGTGCTGCCGATTGCCGCATACGGCCCGTAGCGACCCAGGCGCACGCTAACCGGCTTGCCGGTTTTCGGGTCGCTGCCCAGTTCGCGCGCGCCGGTGGCCTGGCTGCGGTCGACCGATTCCATCTTGTCATCGACCATTTGCTTGAACGGCGTCCAGAACCGCTCCATCAGTGGCACCCAGTCTTCTTCGCCACGCGACACCGCATCCAGCTCATCCTCGAGCTTGGCGGTGAAGTCGTAGTCCACGTACTGGGTGAAATGCCCGCTGAGGAAATTACTGACTGCGCGGCCTACGTCACTGGGACGGAAGCGGCGGCTGTCCAGTTCCACGTATTTGCGGAACAGCAGGGTCTGGATGATGGACGAATAGGTCGACGGACGGCCGATGCCGTATTCCTCAAGTGTCTTCACCAGCGAAGCTTCGGAAAAGCGCGGCGGCGGCTCGGTGAAATGCTGGTCGGTATGGATGCGGTCCAGCGGAATGCGGTCGCCGGGTTTCATCAACGGCAGCTTGCGGCCCTCGTCTTCGTCCTCGGCGCTCTTGTTGTCCTTGCCTTCCTCATAAACGGCGAGGAAGCCGGGGTCGATGATGGTGGTGCCGCTGGCGCGGAAGTTGTGTTCGCTGCCAGCCGCCAGGTCCACGCTGACGGTGTTCATGGTCGCAGGCACCATCTGGCAGGCAACGGCGCGCTTCCAGATCAGTTCGTACAGGCGACGGGCGTCGTCATCCAGGTACTTGGCCACCTGGGTGGGTGTGCGCAGGGCAGAGGTCGGGCGCACCGCTTCGTGGGCCTCCTGCGCGTTCTTGGACTTGGTCACATAGACGTTGGGCTTGTCGGGTACCGCCTGGGTGCCGAAGTCGCGCGCAATCACGTCGCGGATCTCGGCCACGGCATCCACCGACAGGCTGACCGAGTCGGTACGCATATAGCTGATCAGGCCCACGGTGCCTTCGTCGCCGATGGCCACGCCTTCGTAGAGTTTCTGCGCCACGCGCATCGTGCGGCTGGTGGTGAAGCCCAGCTTGCGCGAGGCTTCCTGCTGCAGGGTCGAGGTGGTGAACGGCGGCGATGGCCGGCGCTTGCGTTCCTTGCTGACCACGTCGGTCACGTGCAGCGCGCCCTGGGCGGCCTGCTGGATACGCAGGCGCGCGGCTTCGGCGGTGTCGCCTTCGGTAATGGTGAACTGCTCGAACTTCTGTCCGTCCAGCTTGGTCAGCTTGGCGGTGAACGCCTGCGACGGATGCAGGCACTCGGCCTGGATGCTCCAGTATTCGCGGGCGATGAAGGCTTCGATTTCTTCCTCGCGCTCCACGATCATGCGCAGCGCCGGCGACTGCACGCGGCCGGCCGACAGCCCGCGCTGCACCTTGCGCCACAGCACCGGCGACAGGTTGAAGCCGACCAGGTAGTCCAGCGCGCGGCGCGCCTGCTGGGCATCGACCAGGTCAACGGCGATGGCGCGCGGCCGGGTCATGGCTTCCTTGATGGCGCGCGGGGTGATCTCGGTGAACACTACCCGGTGCAGCGGCTTGTCCTTGAGCAGACCGCGTTCCTTCAGGATCTCGGCAATATGCCAGCTGATCGCCTCACCCTCGCGGTCCGGGTCGGTGGCCAGGAAGATGTCGTCGGCGCCCTTGGCGGCCTTGGCGATGGCTTCCACGTGCTTCTCGTTCTTCTCGATCAGCGCGTAGCTCATGGCGAACTGGTTGGCCGGGTCGACCGCGCCTTCCTTGGGCACCAGGTCGCGCACATGGCCGTAGGAGGCCAGGACGGTGAAGTCCTTGCCTAGATATTTGTTGATCGTCTTGGCCTTGGCCGGCGATTCGACGATGAGCAGGTGCTTGGGCATGGGTTGGTTTCGAGCGCCGGCAGGGCCGGCGAGTGTCCTTGAGTTTGTCGGGGCGTAGAAGCTGACGCCCGGGGTGTTTGCCCCGGGCGTTCAGGATTCTTCTATTTATAGTGGAATCACGCCGGACCCCGCCCTGTCAAGCGCGGTCTTTGCCCGGTCAGTGCATGGAGGCCGCGATTCCGACCAGTGCGAAGGCCATGATCAGGCCTAAAACAAGCGTAAGCACGCCGAAGACGGCCAGGATCACCACGGTGACCGTCCCAAGTTCCTGTTTCTGCCACTCCGGATGGGCGGTATAGGCCCATTTGTCGACCACCAGGGTGTCGCAGAGCATGTCGTGCAAGCCCTGCTTGCGCTCGGTGAAGGCCGCCATCAGGAAGCCGATGCCCAGGATCACGCTGCTCAAGAAGGTGGCGAAGTAGCGACCGACACCGCGGGCCACGCTGATGCGGCTGCCGTCGCTGCGGACCACTTTGATGCCAACGGCCATCTTGCCCAGCGTGGCCTGCGAGGTAGAGGCATGGAAGCCGGCGTAATAGGCGGCAGCCAGGGCGATGGAGATCAGGTTGCTGAGCAGCTGGATGACCAGGAAACCAGAACCGAAGTCGCTGCTTCCGGACAACAGCAGCGCGCCCAGTACCGCGCCAATGACGCCGCCCACCACGGCTCCGGCGATACCAACCACCAGGCCATCGACCACGTAAGCGGCCACACGCTTCCAGAAACCGGCGTAGACCACTTCGCCGCCCGCATAAAATGCCTCGTCGGAAGTCAGCTTGGCGCTGGGTGGTGCGTACGGCGAGCCCGGGCGAACAAAGGTATCGGTGAAGACGGAGCCGGCCAGGTTGGCAGAAGCCGCCGGGTCCGCAGCCAACGGCCGAGCGGGCAGCGGCGGCGCGGGCAGCGGCGCGACCGGGGTGTAAAAGGTTTCGGCCGGCAGCTGGTGCAGCGACAGCTCATCGCTGAAGTCACGCAGGGCACGCCAGTCGGCCAGGCCTTCGCGCCAGACCAGCGTGTCAAGGCGCAGGCGCCCCTGGTGGAAGCGTTGGACCAGTTCCTCAGCCGCGAGCGGCCCCTGCCGCTGGCGTTCGGCATCGGCGTAATACCAGTTGGACATCAAGTTTCCCCAGATCAATTGCGGACGTTAATGAAGGCGGTGAAGCGCGGCTAGCCGCGGCATTGCGAAGGCAGGTACTTGTCGTCGATTTCCGAGCTGCAATGCCAGGACGCGTCCGCCGGGTTGTATTCCAGCCACAGCGCCTTGCCGTCCACGCGGTCGTTCCCGGGCACGGCCAGAATCACTTCCATGCCGCACAGGTCACTCTCGAACTTGCCAAAGGTGATGGCCGCGACGCTGCCCTGCGCATACGTTTCAGGCGCCCGGAATTCCGCGTCTTCATTGTC
>JBDSUI010000200.1:0-5455 GCA_039927795.1 Pseudoxanthomonas sp. | reverse complement strand
CGTAAGTGGACTTCGGTGCAGAAATCAAGCTGTGAAGCGTACCGCAGTGCACCAGACACCGCCATGGCGATGGCTATGATGGGGGTTCAACAACGGAGCCCGGCATGCGCCTGAAACCCCTGTTCCTGATGCTGCTGGCAAGCCCGGCTTGTCTTGCAGCCGAATCGCCTGCCTCCGGCATGTCCTCGAGCACAAGCCCTGCCCAGGCTCTGCATTGCGAGCGCCTGTTCGATGCGCGTAGCGGCAAGATGGGTGGCGAACACACCATTGTGGTGCGCGACGGCAGGATCGAGTCGGTGCTGCCGGGGCGGGCCAAACTGGCCGACGGCACCCAGTCCATCGTCCTCAGCGGCCGTACCTGCATGCCTGGCTGGACCGACCTGCATGTGCACCTGGGTTCGCAGTCCAGCCCGCAGAGTTATTCCGAAGGCTTTCGCCTGGACCCCACCGACTATGCCTTCCGGTCGGTCGGCTATGCGGAAAAGACCCTCATGGCCGGTTTCACCAGCGTGCGCGACCTGGGCGGCGATGTCAGCCCGCACCTGCGCGATGCCGTCAACCAGGGCCTGGTGAAAGGCCCGCGCATCTTTGCCGCCGGCAAATCCATCGCCACCACCGGTGGGCATGCCGACCCCAGCAACGGCCTGAACAGTGAGCTGGAGCATCTGCTGGGGCCGCCAGGACCCACCGAGGGCGTGATCAATTCCATTGACGATGCGCGCCAGGCCGTGCGCCAGCGCTACAAGGAGGGCAGTGATGTCATCAAGATCACGGCCACCGGTGGTGTGCTGAGCTATGCAAGGTCAGGCGACGCGCCGCAGTTCACCGTTGAGGAAGTGAAAGCAATCGTCGACACGGCCAAAGACTACGGCTATCGGGTTGCCGCGCACGCCCACGGAGCCGAAGGCATGAAGCGTGCGGTGCTTGGCGGCGTGACCAGCATCGAGCACGGCACTGAAATGACCGACGAGATCATGTCCCTGATGAAGCAGAAAGGCACCTGGTACGTGCCAACCATCTACGCAGGCCGCTTCGTGGCGGACAAGGCGAAGATCGATGGGTACTTTCCCGAAATCGTGCGGCCCAAGGCGATCCGCATCGGCTCGCAGATCCAGCAGACCGCCGGGCGCGCCTACAAGAACGGGGTGAAGATGGCCTTCGGAACCGACATGGGCGTGGGCCCGCACGGCGACAACGCGCGCGAATTCCTCTATATGGTCGAAGCCGGCATTCCTGCGTCCTACGCCTTGCAGGCCGCTACCGTGCATGCCGCCAGCGTGCTGGGCGTGGACGACCAGGGCGTTATCGAGACCGGCAAGCGCGCCGACATCATTGCCATGCCGGGCGATCCACTTGCCGACATCAACAGCGTGTTGAAGGTGGATTTCGTGATGAAGGACGGCGTGGTGTATCGCCAGCCATGAGCACCGGGAAAAGATCCGCGTTGCGATACCTGCATGCCGTCTAAGCGGCCAGGTTGAGGCACTACGAACTGCGACAGATCGTCGATGCACCCGGGCAGGCCTTGCGCAAAGTCCTCACCCGAATGCACGTCGATATGGCGGGCGAGCCGCCGGCGGACTGATCACCCCGCCCGGGGCGAACCCGCCTGCGTGCAACCCGCCAGTATCAGCCAGCCAAACCACAGTCCGAAGGCCACGCGTTGCGCAACCGCTGTGGGTAGCGCGCCGGCCAGCAGGAACGCCACCACAGGCAACGCCACGGCGGTAAGCGCAGTCAGACGGGCGAACAACGCCCAGGCAGGGGTGCGCCAGCATCCGGCCGCCACCAACAAGGCGCCGGGAACGAAGGCCAGGCTCCACAGCATCCAGGCGGTGCCATGCAGACTGCTGGTCTGGCTCTCCAGGTCGGTGGGATCAAGCGGCAGCAGCCCCATGGCGATGAAGGCCAGTGCCGAAATAAAGACCAGCTGCACACCGATACGCGAAGGCCAGCCTGAGTCCGCGGGCAAGGCCGCACGCAGCGCAATCGTCACTACAACGGCGAGCACGCCCGGCAGCACGAAGCCCAGAAGATTGAAGGCCAATGCATGCGGGAAACCGCTGGCGCCCAGCAACGCCACCGGATGCAGCGCGTGCGAGTATCCGTCCAGCGCGACACCAAACGCGACCAGGGCGGCGGCGAACAGCAGCGCAGCGGCCACCCCTGCCACGCGCGCCACTGACGTCATTCTGTTTTCCATCTGAATACCTCGTCGATGCCCACGTCAAACGCGCGTGCGATGCGGAATGCCAGTACCAGTGAAGGCGAATACTTGCCTGCTTCGAGCGCGATGATCGTCTGCCGGCTCACCCCGCAGGCGTGGGCCAGCGCTTGCTGGGTCATTTCCCCGCGCTCGAAACGCCAGCGGCGGATCTCGTTGGCGAGGGGCGTGCCGCTCACACAAAACTTCCCTGACAGTGCGGCGGCGCGATGGCATCGAGCTCGGGATTGAGCACTGCGGCCAGAAGCCCTCCGGCAAGTCCGGGCAATCCCAGCGGGCCCCACCATTCGCATTCACGCAGGGTCACGGTGTAATTTCCGAACTACAACATGTAAAACAAACATTACTTATGCATCACAACATGTCAAGTTCTCTTAACATCGACTTGTATCCTTGACCAGCGACACCATCTCTTTTCCACGATTTCTGAACGAGTCCACCATGTCTGAGCCAACCCACGTTTTCGACGCGACCACCGAGACTTTCGAGGCCGAAGTTCTGCAGAAATCCATGCAGACACCGGTCCTGGTGGACTTCTGGGCGCCCTGGTGTGGTCCGTGCAAGACCCTGGGACCGATATTGGAAAAGCTTGCCGGCGAGTTCAACGGCAGCTTCCTGCTGGCCAAGGTCGACGTGGACAAGGAACAGGAAATCGCCGCGGCGTTCCAGATCCGTTCGGTGCCGACCGTATTCCTGGTCAAGGCCGGACAGATTGCCGATGGCTTTCCCGGCGCGGTTCCGGAGAGCCAGATTCGTGAATTCCTGAAGCAGCATGGCGTCGAGCCTGCCCCGGCGACCACTGAAGCACCGCTGGAGCCGGAAACTGCACCAGTGGATCCGCATGCCCAGGTGCTGGCCTTGCGCAAGGCCATTGAGTCGGAACCGGACACGCCCGAGCTGAAGCTCGATCTTGCGCTGGCGCTGCTGGCGACCGGCGCTGCGGTCGAAGCTGAGTCATTGCTGGACGCCTTGCCTGCCAATCTGGAGAGCGATGACCGCACCGTGCGTGCACGCTCGCGCCTGGCCTTTGCGGCGATCGTGAAAGACGCACCGCCGGTCGAGGTGCTGGAAGCGGCCATCACCGCCAACGCCGACGACCTGCGCGCACGCCACCTGCTGGGTGCCCAGCACCTGCTGGGAGGCAAGGCCGAAGCCGGGCTGGAACAGTTCCTCGAAATGCTGCGCCGAGACCGGAGCTACGAGCAGGGCTTGCCAAGGAAATTACTGGTCGACGCGTTCCGTGTGGTCGAGGACGAAAACCTGGTCGGCCTGTACCGCAGGAAGATGGCTTCTTTACTGTTCTAGCCTTCCGTACTTTTGCGTATGGTAGGCTCTGCGGCCCCCGCCCTACCCGCCTGCATGAAACCCTCTACCCTTCGCTTCCTGTTCAATCTATGGCCGCCGTTCCTGTTCACCGGCATCCACGTGACCCGCATTTCACCGGACTGGCGCCAGCTGCGCGTGGAGCTGCGCATGCGCCCCTGGAACCGCAATTACGTGGGCACCCATTTCGGTGGCAACCTGTTTTCAATGACCGATCCGTTCTGGATGCTGCCGATCAAGGAATGCCTGGGCAACGATTACATCGTCTGGGACAAGGCTGCGGAAATCGAGTTCGTCAAACCCGGCCGGGGCACGGTGCATGCCGAGTTCTCCCTGGCCGACGAAGTCCTGGATGAACTTCGCGCAGCGACCGCCGATGGTGGCAAAACACTGCGCTGGTTGCCGGTCGAGGTCATAGACGCGCAAGGTGATGTAGTGGCGCGGGTACGCAAGCAGATCTACGTCAGGCTCAAGCCGCGTGCGCGCTGAGGTGCATTGAGGTGCGATGGATTGCGGTCCGCCTCGCTACACTATGCGCATGCCCAACGACCCCCACGCCCACCGTTCTTCGGTGCAGAAGCTGTTCCTCACCGGGCTGCTCACGCTGCTGCCAATCTGGTTGACATGGGTGGTGGTGAAGTTCGTCTTCGTGCTGCTGTCCGACATCAGCCGGCCGGTGGTGCAGCCGCTTTCGCAGCAGATTGCCGCGTCCTTCCCCGACTACATGGGCTGGTTCAATGCGCAGTGGGTGCAGGCCGGCATTGGTCTGGTCGCCACGCTGTTTGTCATCCTTGCGGTGGGCGTGTTGACCCGTCGCGTGATCGGGCAACGGCTGCTGGGCTGGTTCGAATTGCTGATCCTGCGCATTCCGCTGGCCAGCACCATCTACACCAGCGCGCGGCAACTGCTGGACATCCTGCAGACCAAGCCAGGCAATACGCAACGCGTGGTGCTGGTGGATTTTCCGCACAAGGAAATGAAATCGGTGGGCCTGGTGACGCGCATCCTCAAGGAAGAAGGCACGGGCCGCGAACTCGCCGCCGTGTACGTGCCGACCACGCCGAACCCCACCTCGGGTTACCTGGAAATCGTGCCGATAGAACTGCTGACGCCTACCGACTGGACGGTGGACCAGGCCATGAGCTTCATCATTTCCGGTGGCGCGGTGGCGCCGGAAAGCGTGCCCTTCACCCGGGCCGGTGATCGCTGAGCCATGTCGCCCGCGCGCACGCTTGATGACCGCGCGGTAAAGCTGTTCATCGGGCTGACCGCGTTTTTCTGCGTCAACGCGGTGCTGGCAGAATTCATCGGCGTCAAGATCTTCGCCCTTGAAGATACCCTGGGTATTGCGCCCCTGGAATGGAACCTGTTTGGCCAGACCGGCTCGCTGAGTTTCACCGCCGGCACCTTGCTGTGGCCAATGGTGTTCATACTCACAGACACCATCAACGAGTTTTTTGGCCGGCGCGGCGTGCAGTTCATCTCCTGGCTGGCAGTGGGACTGATTGTCTATGGCTTCCTGTTCGCATTTGCGGCCATTGCCCTGGCCCCGGCGGACTGGTGGCTCACGGCCGCGCAGTCCCAGGGCGTACCGGATTACCAGAAAGCGTTTGCTGCGGTGTTCGGCCAGGGCATGTGGACCATTGCTGGTTCCGTCATCGCGTTCCTGTTGGGACAGTTGATCGACGTGTCCGTGTTCCACCGCATCCGCAACGCCACCGGCGAGAAGCACGTGTGGCTGCGCGCGACCGGGTCGACCGCAGTCTCGCAACTGGTGGACAGCTTCGTGGTCCTTTATATCGCCTTCGTACTGGGCCCGCAGCAATGGCCCACCTCCCTGTTCCTGGCAGTCAGCAGCGTGAACTATGCCTACAAGATGCTGGCAGCCGTGGCGCTGATTCCGCTGCT
>JBDSUI010000199.1:0-17343 GCA_039927795.1 Pseudoxanthomonas sp. | reverse complement strand
CTGAAGATCGGCAGCTATGTGGAAGGCCGCATCGTCACCGGCGCCGGCGAGGCGCTGCTGGTGCCGGTGGCTTCGGTGGTGCAGCGTGACGGCATTGCCTACGTGTTCACCGTGGAAGGCGGCAAGGTCGCGCGGCGTGTGCGCGTACAGACCGGCGCCACCACCGACGGTCGTGTGGAGATCGTGCAAGGCCTGAAAGCCGGCACCCGGATTGTTGAACAGGGCGCAGGTTTCCTGGGCGACGGTGACGTGGTCCGCGTAGTCGCGGCGCCAGCACCGGGCAGCACGGCGCCGACCAGCACGAAGCCGACCCCATGAATGTGTCCTCGTGGGCAATCGACCGCCCGTTACCGGCGATCATGGTCTTCGTGGTCCTGTGCGTGGCCGGGCTGTGGGGTTTCCACAAGCTGCCGGTGGCCCGCTTCCCGGATGTCGCCTTCCCCATGACCACGGTCACCATCAGCCAGCCGGGTGCCTCGCCCAGCCAGCTGGAAACCGAGGTCACACGCCGGGTCGAAGACTCGGTGGCAACCATTCCCAATATCAAGCGGATCATCTCCTCGGTCAGCGAGGGGGTCAGCAGCACCACCATCGAGTTCGTGCTGGATACCGACCTGGCCACCGCGCTGGATGACACCCGCGATGCGGTGACCCGCATCCGCACCAACCTGCCGCAGGATATCCAGGAGCCGGTGGTGTCGAAAATCGATGTCGGCGGGTCGCTGATGACCTATGCGGTGGTCGCACCGTCGCTGTCGGCCGATGAGCTGAGCTGGTTGGTGGATCGAGAAATCAGCAAGGCCATGTACGGCGTGCCCGGCGTGGCCCTGGTCAAGCGCGTGGGCGGGGTCGAGCGACAGGTGCGCGTGGACCTGGATCCGAACGCGTTGCAGGCGCTCGGGGTGACTGCCGGCGATGTCTCCCAGCAACTGGGGCGCATCCAGGTGGAACGCGCCGGCGGCAAGGCCGAGCAGGACGGCAGCCAGCAGGTCATCCGCACCGTTGGCACGGTCGCCGACGTGGAGGCGCTGCGCAACTATTCCGTCAGCCTGCCCGATGGCCGCGCGGTGCGTCTGTCGGCAGTTGCCACGATCACCGACGGGGCGGCCGACCCGAGCCAGGTGGCCCTGCTGGACGGCAAACCGGTGGTCGCGTTCTCGCTGTCACGCACGCGCGGATCCAGCGAGATCGACGTGGCCAAAGGCGTGGAGGCGGCGCTGGAAACCCTGAAGGCCGCGCATCCGGGCCTGCAGTTCACCCTGGTGACCACGGTGATCGACGAGACCCTGCGTTCCTACGAGTCATCCATGACGATGCTGTGGGAAGGCGCGCTGCTGGCGCTGCTGGTGGTGTGGCTGTTCCTGCGCGACTGGCGCGCGACCTGGGTCTCGGCGGTGGCGTTGCCGCTGTCGATCATCCCGACCTTCGCGGTGATGCACCTGTTCGGCTTCAGCCTCAACATCATCACCCTGCTGGCGCTTAGCGTGGTGGTTGGCATCCTGGTGGATGACGCGATTGTGGAAATCGAGAACATCGTGCGCCACCTGCGCATGGGCAAGCCGCCACTGGAAGCCGCGCGCGATGCAGCAGCCGAGATCGGCACGGCGGTGATCGCCACTTCACTGACTTTGGCCGCGGTATTCGTGCCGGTCGCCTTCATGCCAGGCATCGCCGGCAAGTTCTTCCGCGAGTTTGGCTGGACCGCCGCCACCGCGGTGCTGTTCTCGTTGCTGGTGGCGCGCCTGCTGACCCCGATGATGGCGGCCTATGTATTGAAGGCGCAGCCGGAAACCCATCGCGAAACAAGATTGATGACCTGGTACCTGGGCTGGGTGGACGCGGCGCTGCGCCACCGCGCGCGCACCCTGTGGATCGCCACCGGCTTGTTCGTCGCCTCACTGGCGATCGTGCCGCTGATCCCGACCACCTTCATTCCCTTCTCCGACGTGGGCCGCAGCAACCTGAGCCTGGAACTGCCGCCCGGCACCACCCTGCAGGAAACCACCGCACTGAGTGAGCAGGCGCGCGCCTTGCTGCAGGACATTCCCGAACTCCAACAGGTCTACACCACCGTGGGCAGCGTGCTGGACCTGGGTGACCCGGGCAAGGCGGGGGTTGGCGAACCACGCAAGGCCACCCTGATCCTGGACTGGGGCAAGGCCGACGACCGCGACCGCGACCAGAAAGCGCTGGAGCGTCTGGCCCGTTCCACCCTGGCCGTGCTGCCCGGCGTGCGGGTGAGCTACCTGAGCTCCGAACCGGGTGAAATGATGCAGCTGGTGCTGGCCGGCGACGACCCCCAGCGTCTGCAGGAAGCAGCCACCGCGCTGGACCGCGACCTGCGCACGATCAAGGGACTGGGCAGCGTGACCTCCAGTGCTTCGCTGCTGCGCCCGGAGATCGTGATCACCCCGGACTCGGCGCGTGCGGCCGACCTGGGCGTGGCCACCGCCGATATTGCCGAGGCCGCGCGTATTGCCACTTCCGGCGACTACGTGCAGCGGCTGGCCAAGTTGAACCTGCCGGAACGGCAGATCCCGATCCGGGTCGGCTTTGCCGAATCCAGCCTGTCCCAGCCTGGGCTGATCGGCCAATTGCGCGTGCGTGGCAAGAACGGACCGGTGCCACTGGCAGCGGTGGCCGATATCAGCAATGGCAGCGGGCCCTCGCAGATTTCGCGGTACCAGCGCCAGCGCAACATCACTTTCACTGCCGAGCTCAACGGACGCCCGTTGGGCGAGGTGATGCAGGAAGTGCAGGCGCTGCCATCGCTGGAGAAGCTGCCCGATGGCGTCAGCTTCCTCAACACCGGCGATGCGGAAGTGTTCGTGGAACTGTTCCTCGGTTTTGCCATTGCCATGGCCGCCGGCCTGATCTGCATCTACATGGTGTTGTTGTTGCTGTTCAACCATGCACTGATGCCGCTGACCATTCTCACCGCCGTGCCGCTGTGCGCCGGCGGTGCGTTTGGCGCGCTGCTGCTGACCCAGAACCTGCTCTCGCTGCCGGCGTTGATCGGGCTGCTGATGCTGATCGGCATTGCCAGCAAGAATTCAATCCTGCTGGTCGATTACGCCGTGATCGCCGAGGACGAACACGGCCTGAGCCAGCACGACGCACTGGTTGATGCCTGCCGCAAGCGCGCCCAGCCGGTGATCATGACCACCCTGGCCATGGGCGCCGGCATGCTGCCGATCGCGCTGGGCTGGGCCGGTGATTCCAGCTTCCGCGCGCCCATGGCCCTTGCCGTGATCGGCGGCCTGATCACCTCGACCCTGCTGAGCCTGATCGTGATCCCGGCTGCCTTCACCGTGGTGGATGATCTGGGCGACTGGATGACACGCCGTTTCAAGAAGAAGCCGCAGGTAGTGGCGTCGCAGGCGGGCGCGAACGGCCTCTAGACCGCATCATCCCCGCGACAGCGGGGCAATCCCGTGGCCCATGGTTCTTCCGGCACGGGCTGACAGTCGCTTGGGTTCGCGGCTTCGCGGGAATGACGAACCGGACCAGGACCCGATCAATTCAGGCAGGTTTCTGCAAGCCCGATTCATACGCCTGCAAATGGCACCACGCTGCCGCCAACAACGATGCGGCAATGCCGGAACTTCGCGCACGATGCAGCATGTCGCCCACGATGTGCGCGGCTTCGACGCGTAGCCCGGCTTCCAGGTCACGCAGCATGGAAGCCTTTACCAGCGATGCGGCCTGGGTGAGTGTGTCCAGCGCAAAATTCTGTTTGTCTTGCGGAATCGGTTGTCCGGCAGCGGCGGCAACCGCCACGCATTCCTGATACAGCGCGCGCATGAACTCGGTGCCGCCCTCGCCGGCGACAATAAGACCGACGCTGGCCCGCATCAGGCAGGTGCCGGCGGCGAGCGCGGCGAGGAAGCTGTACTTGTTCCAGAGCTGCTGGTTGATGTCGGCGGCGGCAAGGTGATCCAGGCCGGCGCATTCGCACGCGGCTGCCAAGGCCTGCACCCTTGGGCTTTCGGCATTGCCCTCGCGCTCGCCGAAGGTAATCGACGCCGGTTTGCCCAGGTGCATCACTTCGCCGTGCGCACCCTTGGTGGCGCTGATGAAACACAGGCCGCCCAGTACGCGCTCACGCCCGAAGCGCGTATCCAGTTCGGTGTAGTGCAGCAGCCCATTGAGGATAGGCATGACCGTGGTCTGCGGACCGACCGCTGGCGTGATGGCGTCGAGCGCGCTGTCCAGGTCGTAGGCCTTGCAGCTGAGCATCACCAGGTCGAACGGATGCTCGGCCGCCCGTGCAGCAAGCTCTTCGGCCAGCACATGGGCCACCGCAAAATCCGCATCGCCCAGCGGACTGCGGATCTGCAAGCCATGCTGCTGCAACTGCCGGGCGCGCGCAGGACGCACGAGGAAGGTGACGTCGGCCCCCGCCTGGGCCAGCCTGCCGCCGAAGTAACCGCCGGTGCCGCCCGCGCCCAGTACCAGTATCCGCATGTCGCCTCTCCTCTTCATCCTGTAGCGCCGAGCTTGTTTGGCTGGCTCTGTTGCTGCTGGTCTATTGCCGCTGGTCTGTTGCCGCTTGCCCTGTTGCGGTCCCTCTATTCAGAGCTGCTCTATGCCGGCTACTCCCGCAACGGCTGCGGAGTCGATCACGTGTGCATGCCCACGCTGGGCAAGCTCGGCTCTACCCGCAGTGCGGACTCAGCTGCGCAGGCCCACGCCACGCTTCAGCAACCACAAGGCCAAGCCACCCAGCCCGATCACAAACGCCAGCATCAACGCATAGGCCACGGCCACCGGCACGTCGCTGGTGCCCAGCAAACCGTAACGGAAGGCGTTGACCATGTAGAAGATCGGATTGGCGTGGGTGGCCGCCTCGGCCCAGGGCGGCAACAGCTTCACCGAATAGAACACCCCACCAAGATAGGTCAACGGCGTCAGGATGAAGGTCGGCACGATGGCCACGTCGTCGAACTTCTTCGCATATATCGCGTTGATGAAGCCGGCCAGCGAAAAGATGGTCGCGCCCAGCAGCACCGTGGTCAGGGTCACCAAGGGGTGCGGCATGCGTACCGTGGTGAAGCACTTGGCAATCAACAACACGATGGCCCCGACCAGCACCCCGCGCAGCACCGCGCCGGCCACGTAGCCGCCCAGGATCACCCAGTTCGGCATCGGGCTGACCAGCAACTCCTCGATGTGGCGACCGAACTTGGCGCCGAAGAAGCTGGAGGAAATATTGCCGTAGCTGTTCTGGATCACGCTCATCATCACCAGGCCAGGCACGATGAACTCCATGTAGGTGTAGCCGCCCATGTCGCCGATGCGCGAGCCGATCAAGCCGCCGAAGATCAGGAAGTAAAGGGTCATGGTGATCGCCGGTGGCACCAGGGTCTGGCCCCAGATGCGCAGGATGCGCATCATCTCGCGGCGCACGATGGTGCCCAGGGCGACGAAGTTCTTCTGCAATGACGTGGTGGCGACAACCTGGCTCATTCTGTTCTCGGTCTCTTTGCGTTTGCTGTACCCGCTTCTTGCCAGGCAAGGGAGGGTTGGGGAAGGGTGCCCTGGATCCTGGGTCTACTGCGCGCTGATCCCGCGACTGGCTGCACACAACACCGCAGCGACTCTTTGGTCCTGCGCTGCGTGCGCCAGCAAGGAATGAAAAATCTAGGCCACCTGCTGTTCCCGCTTGGCCGCCGCTTCATCGCCGGTCAGGCGCACGAACAGTTCTTCCAGCCGATTGCTCTTGGTCCGCATCGAACGCACCCTGATGCCCGAATCGCCCAGCGCAGTGAAGACACGGTTGAGGTCCATCGCCCGCGGCATGTCCAGGTGCAGGGTGTGGTCGTCGCTGGCGACCAGGGTGGTGCCCTCGATCACCGGCAGCTGGGCCGGCAGGCCACCGTCGATGTCGAACACGAAGCCTTCCACATCCAACTTGGCCAGCAAGGTGCGCATCGGCCCCTGCTCGACGATGGTGCCGCGATCAATGATGGCCACGTTGCGGCACAGGCTCTCGGCTTCTTCCAGGTAATGGGTGGTCAGGATGATGGTGGTGCCGGCTTCGTTGATCTCTTTCAGCGTCTTCCACATGCTGCGGCGGATCTCGATATCCACGCCGGCGGTGGGCTCGTCCAGGATCAACAGGCGCGGGCGCGTCATCATGGCCCGGGCGATCATCAGCCGTCGCTTCATGCCGCCAGACAGCGTGCGCGACATGCTGTCGGCCTTGTCCCACAACTGCGCGCGCTTGAGCTCCTCTTCGGCCCGTAGCAGCGCCTGGGCGCGTGGCAGGCCGTAGAAACCGGCGTAGTTGACCAGGATGTCGCGCGGCTTCTCGAACATGTTGAAGTTCAGCTCCTGCGGCACCAGACCCAGCAGGCGCATCGCCGCCTGGCGGTCTTTGGACAGGTTCACGCCAAACACTTCCACTTCGCCGGCCGATTTGTTGACCAGCGAGCTGACAATGCCGATCAGGGTGGATTTGCCGGCACCGTTGGGGCCGAGCAGGGCAAAAAAATCACCTGGGGCCACCTGCAGCGACACACCCTTGAGCGCGTGTACGCCCGTATCGTAGGTCTTGCGCAGGTCGGTGATCGAAAGTGCGGGCACGGCCGCGGAAACGCCAGTATGGGGAGCAGCCATGAGAACCTTGCGGCGCCAATGGGGCGCCCGGAGTATGCAAGCGCTTATTATAGGCGTCCCGTCGGGCCGGCCCCGGCACCAGACTGTTCCGGTCCCACACCTTGGCCATCGTGCATTTCCCGCTCAAGTTGATAAAACGCCACATGCTGGCGCCTTCGGTAGGTCATTACGTGTTTGCCCGCGACGATGGCAAGCCACTGGACTTCATCCCCGGCCAGTTCATCCAGGTCCACTTCACCTACGCAGACGGCACCGCCACCAAGCGCAGCTATTCGCTGGCCACCATCCACGACCACGCGCTGGGCGCGGGCGAAGGCGTGGAGATCGCGGTCAGTTATGTGCAGGGCGGCGCGGCCACGGCATTGTTTGAAGGGCTGGAAATCGGCGGCCACCTCGATGCAAGTGGACCCTACGGCCGCTTCTGCCTGATGCCCGGTGATGTGAACCAGCGCTACCTGCTGGTGGGCACGGGCACCGGGGTGACGCCGTACCGCGCAATGCTGCCGCAGCTGGAAAAGCTGATCGTCGAGCGCGGCATCGAAGTCGTGCTGCTGTTTGGCGCCAGGACTCCGGAAGAGTTGCTGTACGGCGATGATTTCCGCGCCTTCGCCGACAAGCACCCGCAGTTCCGCTTCGTGCCCTGCTTCTCGCGTGAATTGCCGCCGGATCCGCATGTCGACGTGCGTCAGGGCTATGTGCAGCAGTTCCTGGCGGAGTTCTCGCCCAATGCCGAAACCGATATCGCCTACCTGTGCGGCAACCCGAACATGGTCGATGCCTGCTTCGAGCAGCTGAAAGCCGACGGACTGCCGATTCCACAGATACGTCGCGAGAAATACGTGTCGGCGAAGTAGCTGCTTCCCTTCTCCTGCGGGAGAGGGTGCGCGGAGGGCGGATGAGGCAAGGAAGTGACTTGCCGGCCTTTCTGGCAAGCCCGCCGCATGACGCGGTGCTTGCCCCACCACCTGCAGCGTCCATTCTCTGGAGAAGGGAAAGATCTGCCGCCCTGCCTCCTGTCACATTCGCTGCCCGTCTTCGTCGTGACAACATAGGTCAACAAGACCGCCCGAACGGAGACGCCATGCGTCGAGTAATGATTGCCGCTGCTGCACTGCTTGCCGTCGCCTGCACGCCTGCAGTGCAGGCGCGCACGCTGGGTTCGCTGGACTTCAGACCCTGCTCCTTGAGCACGCCGTTTGCCGGTACGGCCATCGCGGCGCAATGTGCGGTGTTGCAGGTGCCCGAAAATCCGGCGGCTCCGGCGGGACGCAAGATTGGATTGAAGATTGCCTGGATTCCCGCAGACCGCGACGACGCGGCCCAGCCCGATCCGGTGTTCATGCTTGCCGGCGGTCCCGGCCAGTCAGCCACTGAAAGCTATCCGCAGACCGCCAACGCCTTCGACCAGATCCGCAAGAAGCGCCACCTGATCCTGGTCGACCAGCGGGGCACTGGCGGCTCCAATGCACTGACCTGCAAGGAAACCTTCGACGAAAACGCACTGCTTACGCCGCAGGACGCCAGCCAATACACCCAGCGTTGCCTGGCTTCGCTCGCACCGCGCGCCGATCCGCGTTTCTACAGCACCAGCGAAGCCATTCAGGACCTGGAGGCCGTGCGCAAGGCGATCGGCGCCCCACAGATCAACCTGATCGGCATTTCCTACGGCACCCGCGTGGCCCAGCAGTACGCGGCGAAATATCCGTCCAGCACCCGCACCCTGGTGCTGGACGGCGTGGCACCCAACTCGTTGGTGCTGGGCAACGAGTTTGCCCGCAACCTGGAAGACGCACTGGACCTGCAGTTCGCGCTTTGCGCCAAGACTCCGGCCTGCGCGCAGCGCTTCGGCAACCCGCGCGAGAAATTGCGCGTGCTGATGGCCAGGTTGGCCACCGATCCACCGCTGGTCAGCTATCGCGACGGCATCACCGGCGAAGGCAGGCAGGAACGACTGACCCCGCAACTGGTGGCCGGGCTGGTGCGGATGTATGCCTACATGCCACTGGCTTCATCGCTGTTGCCGTTGCAGTTGAACGAAGCGGCCAACGGCCGTTACGACGCGCTGATGTCGCTGTCGAAGATGCTGGGCGAACAGATGTCCGACAGCATCACTTTGGGCATGCAGCTGTCGGTGATCTGCACCGAGGACGGCAGCGAACTGACAGCCAACCCGGCCGACGAAGACACCTTGCTTGGCAATGATTTTTCCACCTATCTGGTCGCGCAGTGCGCGGTGTGGCCCAAGGGCGTTCGGCCGGCTGGCTTCCGCACGCCGCTGAAGACACCGGTACCGGCCTTGCTGCTGTCCGGCGAGTTCGACCCCGTCACGCCCTCGCGTTATGGCGACGCGGTGGCCAGGTCCTTGCCCAAGGCCCGCCACCTGATCCTGCGCGGACAGGGCCACAACGTGCTTGGTATTGGTTGCGTGCCGCGGCTGATGGCGCAGTTCGTTGACACCGCCGATGCAAAGCCACTGGACGCCGCGTGCCTGGCCAAGCTGCCTTACACCCCGCCGTTCACCGGCTTCTACGGATGGGAACCATGATCCTCGTCGACGACCTGCATAAATCCTTCACCGCCAAGAAAATCACCGTAAAGGCTGTGGATGGGGTCAGCTTCGAAGCACGCGATGGCGAAATCACCGGCTTGCTGGGCCCCAACGGCGCCGGCAAGACCACCACGCTGCGCATGCTCTATACGTTGATGAAACCGGACAGCGGCAAGGTGCTGGTGGACGGCATTGACGTGGCCAGCGACCCCGAGGGCGTGCGCCGCGTGCTGGGCGTGCTGCCCGATGCGCGCGGCGTCTACAAGCGCCTGACCGCACGCGAGAACATCGCCTACTTCGGCGAACTGCACGGCCTGGATGCGGCCACCATTGCCGACCGTACCGAACGCCTGTCGCGTGCCCTGAACATGCAGGACTTCCTGGACCGGCGCACCGAGGGCTTCTCGCAAGGCCAGCGCACCAAGACCGCGATTGCCCGCGCCCTGGTGCACGACCCGCGCAACGTGATTCTGGACGAGCCCACCAACGGACTGGACGTGATGACCACCCGCGGATTGCGTGAATTCCTACGGCAGCTGCGCGGCGAAGGACGCTGCGTGGTGTTCTCCAGCCACATCATGCAGGAGGTCGCCGCGCTGTGTGACCGCATCGTGATCATCGCGCGTGGCCAAGTCGTGGCCACCGGTAGCGCTGACGAGCTGCGCGCGCTGACCGGTGAAGAGAATCTTGAGGATGCGTTCGTGAAAGCCATCGGCTCCGAAGAAGGACTGCACGCATGAAGACGCTGCGCGCCATGATGACGGTGATGCGCAAGGAACTGCGCGATATCTTCCGCGACCGCCGCACGCTGTTCCTGGCGCTGGGCTTGAGTCCGTTACTGACCCCGGTCCTGCTGATCGGCCTGGGTACGCTGGGCGAAAACCGCGCCCGCAGCCAGATTGAAAAGCCATTGGAAGTACCGGTAGTTGGCCGCGAACATGCGCCCAACCTGATCGCCTGGCTGGAAGGCCAGAACGTGGTGGTGAAGGCGCCGCCGAAAGACATAGAAGCGGCAATCGCCAGCCAGGATGAGGACGTGATCCTGCGCATCGGGCCCGAATTTCCCGAGCAATGGCGCAAGAGCCTGCCGGCACCACTGGAAATCATCCAGGACAGCACGCGCCAGGATGCGCAGATTCCGGTGCAGCGCCTGCAAGGTCTGTTATCGGCGTATGGCGGCCAGACTGGTTCGCTGCGCCTGCTTGCGCGTGGGGTCAGTCCCGGCACCGCCACCGCCATCCAGATCCGGCGCACCGACCTGGCCACGCCAGAGGCACAGCGCGGCCGCATGCTGTCTTTCATCCTGCCCTACTTCCTGATCATCAGCGCCTTCCTGGGCGGTGCCTCGCTGATCCTCGACGCCACCGCCGGCGAACGCGAACGGCAGTCGCTGGAACCCTTGCTGGCCACGCCCGCGGCGCGCGGCGCCATCGTCAGCGGCAAGATCGCCGCCGCCTGCCTGCTGGCCCTGGTCTCGCTGCTGCTGACTTTGTTTGCCTTCAAGCTGGGCGCGTTGCTGTCGCCCACGGTGGGACGGCAGATGGAAGTCAGCCTGCTGGCCATCGCCAAGCTGGTGCTGATCCTGCTGCCGATGGTCTTCATAGGCACCACCTTGCTGACCTATCTGGCGGCCTCGGCCAAGAGCATGAAGGAAGCGCAAAGCCACATGACCTGGCTGATGCTGCTGCCGATGCTGCCGACCATCGTGCTGCTGGTGAATCCGGTGAAGACGCAGATGTGGCAGTTTGCGGTGCCCTTTCTTTCGCAGAACCAGCTGATCCTGAAGGTGGTACGTGGGGAAGTGATCACCCTGCCGCAATGGGGCCTGTACCTGGCCGCCGGCTTCGGCCTGGCAGCCTTGCTGTGGTTTGCGGCCACGCGGCGTTACCAACAGGAGCAGCTGGCGATCTCGGGCTGAGTCGAACGGTATTTGCGCGGCTCCCGCGGTGCCAGCACCCGCCGGAGCACTGGCGTCTGCCAGTAGGAGTTAAATACTCCGCGACCTGACCAGCCAAGGAGCCTCTGAACAACCGAAAGCGTACAGCGAAACCATAAGATTCCGTTCGTGGTGAGCCTGTCGAACCACGTTGTTCGAGGGCAGATCGAAGCATCGCACGCCTGGACTCCTGGCCAGGCCCGGGTAGCTCACCAGCAACAGAATCGAGTAGTTCAGATCTTTCCTGATTGCAGCAGCCTCACGCATCTGGATTATCACCCCGGCACATGTCGCGACCAGCGTCACGTGCATGGCGTGCTGGCAGCTGGCAGCTGGCCAGTCGGGGGCGCGGCGGAAGCGGAGAGGGGCTTGCTTGCGGCCTGCCTCGCATCTCATTGAAGGAATCGACGTCGTCCGCAGCGCTGGTCTGATGGCGCGGCCCAAGGTATCGGCGCTGACTGCGGGTTGGATTCTGCGGCCGCTCGCAATAGTGGTGCTCCGGGCCAACTGCGGGGATGCAGGACAACGCCAATGCGGCGGGACAGCAGTCCCACCATCACGGGTGTGTGGCGCACAAAAAAGCCGGCTTGCGCCGGCGTTTTTCTTCTCCGAGCGCGCTGCTTCAGCCGGGATTGAACGCCAGCGTGCGGCGCGTGGTGGTGGGCGCGTCGATGGGCTCGAACTTCCAGCGGCGGACCGCATTCAGCGCTTCACGGTCGAATACGCGCGGCGGCGTGGCACGCACGACGCGGGCGTTGGTGACCGAACCATCGGTGCCAATGGTAATTTCCACCAGCACTTCTCCACTGGTGCCTGCACGCAGCGCTTCGGGCGGATAGCGCGGTGACGGCGAGCTGACCATCTTCAGTGAGGTAGCGGCAGCGCGCGCGGCGACAGCCGGTGCGGGAGTGGCCGGTGCGGCACGTGCAGCCGCTTCACGCTGGGCAGCGGCAGCGGCAGCGGCCTCGCGCTGGGTGGCGGCCAGACGATCGGCTTCAGCCTTGCGGGCGGCGTCCTGCTGCTGTTGGGTGGCCAGTGCTTCGGCCGCAATGCGCTGCTGTTCGGCTTGCTGCGCCAGTCGCTTGGTTTCCAGGACCTTGGCTTCGGCGTCGGTCACTTCCTTGGTTTTTGCAGTTTCGGCGCGTGCGGTGAAAGCCAGCTGCGCGGCGGCGATGGTCTGCTTCAGGCGTGGCAGCGCCGGCGCCTTCGGGTCGGCCTTTTCAAGTAACGCCGACAGACGCTGGGCTTCGACGAAATCATCGCGGCCGATGCTTTGTTCGGTGGCGATGAGCGTGTAGGGCATCAGGTCGGTCAGCGCGCTGGCGACGGCCGGGTCACTGGGCAATTTGTCGCGCAGGGCCAGGTAATACTCCATGGCGTTGTCGCCGCCCGGTGCATAGATACGATTCTCACCCAACGCTTTGTTGGCGGCGGCGCGCAACTCGTCGGCACCCATGGCCTGGACCTGTGCGGACACCGCAGGTGCGGGCGGGGCAGCGACCGCGGCGGGCGCTGCGGATGTGGCGGGCTCAGCGGTACTGGCCGACTCGTCCTTGGAACAACCCGAAAGTGCGACGGCCAGCGCCAGTACGACAGGTGAAAGCGCAACCCAGCGCGACTTCTTGGAAATTGTGGCAACCGACATTTTTATTACTCCCCGGACAAACGATGGAAACCCCTAATTTGCCAAGCATGAACCATGCCAGCGTATTTGTCGGCCTGTCCGGCTTATTTGCCGATGCAGAAGGTCGAGAAAATACGGCCCAGCATGTCGTCCGGCGAAACCCTCCCGGTGATTTCGCCCAATGCCTGATGTGCAAGCCTCAATTCTTCGGCGGCCAGCTCCAGTCTTTCGTGATGCAGCTCACGGTTTGCGGATTCCGCATGCGCCTGGGCGCGGGCCAGTGCTTCGACATGGCGGCCGCGTGCGGAAAATTCACCCGCTGCTGCCTCCAGCCCATCGCCGCCCGCCAGCGTGCGCAGGCGGGCGTGCAAGGCCCGCAGCCCGGCGCCATTGGTAGCCGACACATGCACGGTGGAATCGGTATCTGGCGGCAGCACCGCCAGCAGGTCGCTCTTGTTGTGGATGAACAGCCGCATCGGCACTTGGGCCAGGTCCGCGGCAACTGCCTGCAGGCCGCTGGCCGGGTCGCGTGCATCCACTACGACCAGCGCCAGGTCGGCGCTTTCCAACTCCGAACGGGCGCGGCGCATGCCCTCGCGCTCGATCGCATCGCCCCCGGTCCGCAGTCCGGCAGTGTCCACCAGGGTCAGTTCCAGACCATCCAGGCGTACTGTTTCGCGCAACAGGTCGCGGGTGGTGCCGGGCGTATCGGTGACGATGGCACGATCGCTGCCGGCCAGTGCATTCAATAGTGAACTCTTGCCGGCATTCGGCGGCCAGATGATGACCGCGTGCAGGCCATCGCGCAGTTTGCGCCCGCGCTCGGCCTCGCCCAGCAGCTGTGACAACTGTTGCCGGGTGCTGTCCAGTTGCCGCCGCACCGCTTCGCCGCCCAGCGTGTCGATGGACTCGTCGGCAAAATCTATCGCCGCTTCCACATGCACGCGTAATGAGGAAAACGACGCGGCAATGGCCTCGACGCGCTGGGAGAACACCCCGTCCAGCGCACGCCGCGCCGCACGGGCCGCGCGGGTGTCGGACGCGGCAATCAGGTCGGCAATGGCCTCGGCCTGGACCAGATCCAAGCGCTCGTTGAAGAAAGCGCGCTCGCTGAATTCACCCGGCCGCGCCAGTCGCGCGCCCAATGCGCAGGCGCGGCTCAGCAGCTGCTGCAGCACCACCGGACTGCCGTGGGCCTGTAGTTCCACCACGTCTTCGCCAGTGAAACTGTGCGGGCCCGGGAACGACAGGGCAATGCCATCGTCGATGGTTTCGCCGTCGGCCGCGTTGAATCGCACATGGTGCGCGTGTCGCGGCTGCAGGCGACGGCCACCACACACCGTTTCGGCAATCCGGCGGGCGTGCGGACCGGACAGCCGAACAATGCCAACGCCACCGGCACCCGGGCCGGTGGCAATGGCGGCAATGGTGTCGGTGGGCGCGGACCCATGCGTGCGGTCGTGCAAGGGCGAGTGGGAAGCAGTACTCATGGGCGAAGTCTTGCACATTCTTTTTGGGCGCAGCGCGGCACGCGCGGCACTGAAAAAGCAAAACCCGCCGGCTGGCGGGTTCTGCTGTTGCGGCTCAGGGTGCGGCTACGCTTATTTGCTGGTGATCGCCTTGCCCCTGGTTTCCGCGGCGGCAGGCGGCTTGCCATGCTTCTTGCCAACCCACCACTGCTGCAACAGTCCCAGGCTGCCGTTGGTTACCCAGTACAACACCAGGCCCGACGGGAAGAAGGCCATCATCACGCCAAACACCAGTGGCATGAACTGCATCATCTTCTGCTGCATGGGGTCCATGCCCACCGCAGGGGTCATCTTCTGCGTGGTCCACATGACCAACATGTTCAGCGCCGGCAGGATGAAGTACGGGTCGCGGGCCGTGAGGTCCTGGATCCACAGGAACCACGGTGCCTGCCGCAGTTCCACCGATTCCACCAGTACCCAGTACAAGGCCAGGAAGATCGGCATGGTCACCAGGATCGGCAGGCAGCCGCCCATGGGATTGACCTTTTCCTTCTTGTACAGCTCCATCATCGCGGCCTGCTGCTTGGCCCGGTCATCACCGTAACGCTCCTTCAGCTGCGCCACGCGGGGCGCCAGCGCGCGCATCTTGTTGGCGCTGTCGTACTGCTTGTTGGACAGCGGGTACAGTGCCAGCTTCACCAGCACCACCAGCCCGATGATCGACCAGCCCCAGTTGCCGAACAGCGAATGCAGGTGGCTGAGGATCCAGAACAGGCCTTGCCCGATCAGCGCGAAGATCGAGAACTGGCTGTAGTCGACCGCGCGGTCAAGACCGGCCACGCCCTGCGCGCGCATCTGCGCAATCAGCTTGGGTCCCACGTACAGCCGCGCTTCGGTCACCGCCTGCTGGCCGGGGGCCACGTTCACGCCCGGACCAACTTCGCGAATCAGCGCGCGGCCGGACAGTTCGTCCGTCTGCAGGCTGACCTGGGCCTTCGGGTCGGGGATCCAGGCACTGAAGAAGTGGTGCTGCAGCATGGCGATCCAACTGCCGGTCGCGCTCTGATCGAGCTTGCCATCGTCCATGTAGTCGCCGAACTTCAGGCGCTCGTACTGCTTCTGCGTGCTGTACCAGGTCGCGCCGCTAAAGCTGAAGGACTCCGGATTGGTCATGCCGGTCTTGATGATCGGCGGCTGGCGCAACAACTGCCGATACACGGTTCCCTGCCACGGCGTGCTGCCGGTGTTGACCACTTCGTCGCGCACACCCAGCGCGTAGTCATTGCGCTTGAGCGTGTAGGTGCGGCGGATGGTCACGCCATTGGCGCCCTTCCAGATGAAAGGCACTGACACGTCGGCCGCGCCGTCGGCCAGGCTGACGGCCGCAGCCCCATGCTCGGGAACAAAGCCACGCTCATGGTTGGGCGCGTCACCCTGCGCACTGATCCAGCCGCTCTGGGCCACATAGAAATGCGCCGGATCCTGCGTGAACAGGACCACCGGCGGACTGCCGGCAGCCTTGGTCTGCGGATACTTCAGCAGCTCTGCCTGCAGCACGCTGCCGCCGTCGACGGTCAGTCGCAGCAGATCGCTGCTGATCACCACCCGCTGCGAAGCCGGGCTGGTGGCCGTGGTAGCGATGGCGGGCGTGGCCGCCACCGTCGGCATTGCCGGGACGCCCGCTACCGTGCTGCCCGTGGGGGTGGCGGTCTGCCCGGGCAACTCGGCGGCGCCGGGCACAGCGCCGGGAATGGTGCTGCCGGTCGCCTGCGCCGCGACGGGTAAGGGGTTGGGCTGGGGGGCATTGAACTTGCCCCACTCCATCCACAACAAGGTCGCCACCATCAGCCAGGCGAAGATCAGGAACAAACGGGTCTGGTTCATCGGACAGGCATTCTCAACCGGCGGGAGCAGCCGGTTTGGGCGTGTTGCAGGAAAGGGAAGAAGTTGAATTCGTGACCGGCGGCATTGTGCCGCCCGCAGCCGGTGCGGGCAATGCGCCAGCGCGCGCCAAGGTGCGCAGCAAGGTCTCGCGCAGCCGGGTATTGTCGGCGTTGCGCGCCGCCACCCGGACCACGATCACGTAGTCGCCGGCAGGCAATTGTGCCCGCAACTTGCGGAACTGGTCGCGGAACACGCGCTTGATTCGATTGCGGCCCACCGCATGGGGGTCGACCTTGCGCGACACGGCAAGCCCCAGCCTGGCGGGCATCTCGCCCGCCAACCAATGCAGGCTGAGGAGCGGGTCCGAAGTACGCCGCGCATTCTCGAAGATACGCGTGTACTCAGCGCCCGTGCGCACCCGTGCCACCGGTGGGAAGGTGGCTTTCATCGCGGATACAAAAAAGCCCGCACAGGACTGCGCGGACTTTTGCGAACGACCAGCATGCATAGACTCCGCCGCAGATGCGGCAGGGTCATCAGGCGCTCAGGCGTGTGCGGCCCTTGGCACGACGACGGGCCAGGATCTTGCGGCCATCGGCAGTGGCCATGCGGGCACGGAAGCCGTGGTCGCGCTTGCGCTTGAGGTTGCTGGGTTGGTAAGTGCGCTTGGTGGCCATGGGGCCCTCGGGCGGTATGAAGTGGAAAGAACCGGAAATTCTATAGGGTCGACCCGGGGCAGGTCAACTGGAACCTGAGCCGCCGCCGCAGGTCTCGATTGCGGCCGCGTCAACACGGGCTGGCTCGGGGGCCCGACCTGCCGATGGTCCAGGTCACCGCATGATAATGTGGCCGACCCTATTTCACCCTGCGTCACGCCTTGCGCCACTGCGTGCGCGCCTTCCTTGAAGAAATCGCTTGCTGCCCTTGATGGATGCCTGGCCCCGCTGCCTCGAACACCTGGAAGCCGAACTCCCGGCAGAAGATGTACACACCTGGCTCAAGCCGCTGCAGGCTGAGCAACGCCCCGATGCGATGGTGCTGTATGCACCGAACGCGTTCATCGTTGACCAGGTGCGCGAGCGCTACCTGACCCGCATCCAGGAGCTGCTGGGGCACTTCGCCGGCCATCGCGAAGTGTCGGTTGAAATAGGGTCGCGTGCGCGCATCGCCGAACCGCTTGCCGCTACTGCACACGCGGCCGCGAATTTTGCCGCCAACGAACCCTACGCCGGCAACCTGGACTCGCACTACAGTTTCGACA
>JBDSUI010000198.1:0-8070 GCA_039927795.1 Pseudoxanthomonas sp. | reverse complement strand
CCGCGGGAATGCACCACAGGAGGGCAATCACCGACCACAGGATGGCCGGTACCGCGAAGATATGGATCAGTTGGTTGGTGTCGTTGCGATGGTCGCCGGAATAGCTATGGAACCAGCGGTCGATCGGGCGTTCCAGAGTCGCGGTCATGCATCCCTCCCATGGATCAGTGCGGCAGGGTATGGAGCATAGCCCATCGACGAATGCAGTTCCGGAGCAGGACCGTGCTCAACCGGCCAAGATCAGGGTCATATCGGCCACGGCCGCTGCATCCAGTGACTGTTCCAGCAGCCGCCAGTCGACCAGGGCAATCAGCACGATGTCGGCACCTGACCGGATGGCATAGGCCAGGCCCACCGCCACCGTCCTCAAGTGCCGCGACAGCAGATAGAAGGAAATGCCATAGCCCGGCAGCCCCACCGTGCGGACGGTGGCCTGGTAATCCATTGGACGCCTGCAGTGCGCTGGTGGCGATCACTTCGGCGACTATGGCCGCCGACAGATAGGGGTAGGCAACGTTCATCGTGAGTCTGCGCGTTGCCGAATAGCAACCGCACGATGCGTGCCAGTAGAAAAGCAGCCGCCTTCGCCGTGAAAGCGAGTGATCAGCGATTGCGTCCCGCAGCTTTTGATGTATCGCGAACCGGTGCCGAGCAAGCGCAATCCGTCGCGCCACGCCATGCGGTCACACTCTGCAAGACCACGATCAAGGACCGCAGAAGAACCGCATCAATCGATGTTGATATCCGCCAGCTTCTGCAAGGCCTCGGCGTACTTTGCGCGGGTGCGCTCGATCACCTCCGGCGGCAGCACGGGGCCCGGCGCGATCTTGTCCCAGCCCAATTGCTCCAGGTAATCGCGCACGAACTGCTTGTCGTAGCTCGGTGGACTGGTGCCCACTTCGTATTCGTCGGCTGGCCAGTAGCGCGAGGAGTCGGGGGTCAGCATTTCATCCATGACATACAGGCGACCGTCAGCATCGGTGCCAAACTCGAACTTGGTGTCGGCCAGCAGGATGCCGCGCTGGGCCGCGTACTCGGCCGCAAAGGAATATATGCGCAGGGTGGCATCACGCACGCGCTCTGCCAGCTCCGCGCCCACCAACTTGACCATGGTGTCGAAGTCGATGTTCTCGTCGTGGTCGCCCACGGCGGCCTTGGTCGAAGGGGTGAAGATGGGCTCGGCCAGTTTTTCCGCCTGACGCAGGCCATCGGGGAGCGCAATGCCGCTGACCGCGCCAGTGCGCTGGTAATCCTTCCAGCCACTGCCTATCAGGTAGCCGCGGGCGATGGCTTCCACCGGCACCGGCTTCAGGCGCTTGGTGACCACGCTGCGTCGGGCGTACAAAGCCGGGTCCACGCCGGCGGGCAGCACTGCAGCCACGTCGATGCCGGTCAGATGATTCGGCAGCAGATGCGCGGTTTTTTCGAACCAGAAGTTGGAGATCTGGCAGAGCATCTCGCCCTTGCCGGGGATGGGGTCGGGCAGCACCACGTCAAACGCGCTGAGGCGATCAGTGGCCACCATCAACAGGTAGTCGCCATGAAAGCCAGCGCCAAGGGAGCCGGCGGCGACCAGCGCATCGGCTGGCAGCGATTCGCGTGGCAGGTCGAAGACATCGCGCACCTTGCCGCGGTGGCGCAGGTGCAGGCCGGGCAGTTCGGATTGAAGCAGGGTCGTGGGCATGGAGCCTGGGTCCGCCATGAAGAGCGTGAAGAGTGGGAACAGGCCCCCTAGTTTACGGCGCATGGGCCGGCCTGTGCCGTACCATGCCCGCATACAGGGAGCGCGACCGCCGATGAACCGCTGGTACGGAAAACTGCTGGGTCTGATCGCCGGCGCATTGCTGTTTCGCCCCAATCCGGTGTTTGGTGCGCTGATCGGGCTGATCCTGGGCCATGCCTTCGACCAGGACTGGTTCAAGTTGTCGCGTGACAATCCCTACCGTGTGTTCGACCTGACCAGCGATGCCAGCGATGCGGAAGTGGACCAGGCCTACAGGCGCATGATTTCCCAGTACCACCCCGACAAGATGTCCGGGGTGGCCGAAGACCTGCGCCGCCAGGCTGAAAAAAAAGCGGGTGACATCAACGCCGCTTACGATCGCATCAAGAAGCTGCGCAAGCGCTGAGCATTAGCCGGCCTCAGCGTCTCGCGCCGCGTAGACCGCAAGCCAGACCACGCCGCCGCTGCCGCCGCTACGGACACGCTGCAGGCGATGGCACGCGCGCGGTCGGGCCCGTAAAATCAGGCCACGGCGCCCGCACGTCCGCGCCAAACTCTCCAGGAACCAGCCGCCATGTCTGACTGCGTCATTGCCCCGTCCATCCTTTCCGCCGATTTCGCCCGCCTGGGCGAGGAAGTGGACAAGGTGCTGCAAGCCGGCGCCGACTGGGTGCATTTCGACGTGATGGACAACCATTACGTGCCCAATCTGACCATCGGCCCGCTGGTGTGCAGCGCGCTGCGCAAGCACGGCGTAACCGCCCCTATCGACGTGCACCTGATGGTGCAGCCGGTGGACCGCATCGTCCCCGATTTTGCCGAGGCCGGTGCCAGCCTGATCAGCTTCCACCCCGAAGCCAGCAACCACGTGCACCGCACCATCCAGTTGATCAAGTCGCACGGCTGCAAGGCCGGACTGGTGCTGAATCCGGCCACGCCGGTCGACGTGCTGGACTGGGTGCTGGACGACCTGGACATGGTCCTGCTGATGTCAGTGAACCCGGGCTTCGGCGGGCAGGCCTTCATTCCCTCCACGCTGGACAAGCTGCGCGCGGTGCGCAAGCGGATAGACGCCAGCGGCAAGTCCATCCGGCTGGAAATCGATGGCGGAGTGAAAGCCGACAACATCGGCCAGATTGCGGCGGCGGGAGCGGATACCTTCGTCGCCGGCTCGGCCATCTTCAATGCGCCGGACTACACCGAGGTGATCGCAAAGATGCGCAGCGCCGTGGCTGCGGCGAAAACACAAGGGCGCCCGCTTTCGTAATTTCGCGCGATCGCCCCATCGAATCAATGGGAGGCTTATCCCGCCTCCGCCAGTCCAGCCTTCCTTGTCCTTCCATGCTGCGCATCGATGATGACAGGCCTGTGAATCAACGCAGACCTGTTGCCCGTTGTCAGTCTTCGCCCCGCCCTTGCGAGCAAGTCCCCATGTTGTCACCACGCTGGCGCCTGATCCTCAACGGAAAATCCGCGGGCAATGACGACTTGCGTGATGCGGTTGCCACGATGCGCGCACGCGGCGTCGAGGTGGATGTGCGGGTCACCTGGGAAGCCGGCGATGCGCAGCGCCATGTCAGCGAAGCCCTCCGTGATGGCGTCGACACCATCATCGCTGCCGGCGGCGACGGCACCTTCAGCGCGGTCGCCGCTGCCTTGGCCCGTATGGACGAACCGGCCGGTCGCCTGCCCGCGCTGGCCTTGGTGGCGCTGGGCACCGCCAACGATTTCGCCACCGCCGCCGAACTCCCGGAAGAGGCGCTGCCTGCAATGGAAGCAGTCTGCGAGTGGCCGCCGGTGCCCATCGACTTGCTCCGGCTGGCTGTCGATGAGGGAAAAATCCACTGGTGCGCCAACCTGGCCAGTGGTGGCTTTGGCACAAAGGTTACGGTAGAGACCGACGAAGGCCTGAAGAAGATGCTCGGTGGCCTGGCCTACCTGATCACCGGCATTGCCCAGTTGGGACGCATCCAGCCCATCCATGCACGGTTGCATGGTCCGGATTTCGAGTGGGAGGGCCTGCTGATCGCCCTGGGTATCGGCAACGGTCGCCAGGCCGGCGGCGGCCAGGCGCTGTGCCCGGACGCGCTGGTCAACGATGGCCTGTTGGACCTGACCGTGGTGCCCGAACTGTCAGGTGAAGTCGCCGCCACCATCGGCACGCTGGTGACGAGCGGCAAGGGTGCAGCCCTGGAACGGGTGGCGGTGCGTGCGCGACTGGCGTGGGTCGAGCTCGATTGCCCACAGCCAATCACCCTGAACCTGGACGGCGAGCCGGTGGAGTCCACGCATTTCCGGATCGACTGCGTGCCCGGCCGGCTGCGGATGCACCTGTCGCCGGATAGTCCGCTGCTGGGTTAATCCGCCACCGCAAGAGGGAGGCCGCAGAGTGCCGCAATCCGTGGCTGCGCGCCGGCCGAGGCTTGCGCCCATCCCTGCCAATGCCCGGGTCTGTCCTGCCGGGCCATGCCCGACACCAGACCCTCGGCACTCAGTACCACCAACCTGGTGCAAGGCGATCCTGAAAGCTGGAAACTCACGGCAAATCCAGGCTTGCCCAGCGCGTTGGCGACCGGCCGCAACTGCAAATCGGTGACCGCTACCGCTGGCACTGAGGTGACAAGCGTGCCCATGGCGAGTGTTTCCGGCCACGCGAACACCGATGTCTGTGCGCGTTGCAGCAGTGGTCGCGTCGTCTGGATTTCCGCAGGCACGCTTTCCCCCCATTCGCTGGCGGAATCGATGACCCCCACTGCAACGCCCAGGGCCGTCAGTTCAGCCGTGGATCGGGTGTGGTAGGCCAGCCCTGCCATCCAGAGCTGGCTGGGCACCAGCAAGGCGGCGATCATCAGGCTTGCGAAGGCGCCCCGATCCACCTGGTGGGCTTTGCTGCGTATGACGGCAGACATTGCCAGCCCTGCCCAGAACAGCGTCGACCAGGGCAGGTACCGCGTCGCGACCACCTGCGAGGGGTGCTGGATGAAGTAACCGGCGCGAGTAGCGGCAATCAGTACACCCACCGTGACTGCAAACCAGGCCATCGCCAGGCCAAGCAGTTCGGTGCGCAGCCGTTGCGGCCTGCGATAGCAGGCCTGACTGGCCACCACTAGCCAGACCAGGCCGGCCAGTCCGACCAGGACGTGCGGCCAGCGCGCCAGCATCACCGATCCGAATGCGCTTTCGTAGGCCTGGGCCATGGCCTGGAATGGCGCGCGCACCAGGTCTACAGGTATCGCCGCAGCGACCCTGGGTTCCAGCAAAGGCCAGCCTGCGTAAATGAAAGGCGCTGCCAGCCAGCGCAGCAAGGTGGGAACCTGCTCCGCCGGCGCCAGGCGCAGGAAGCTGCCAAGCCCACTATTGCCCAGTGCCAGATGCAGCGCCGCTGCTGCCACCGCCGCCGCTGCGATGAGCGCCACCGATTTCCACGGCGCACGGCGCAGCAACAGCACGCCCACAAAAGCCGCAAAGCAGGCGATGCCACTGCCAAAGGAAAAAGTCGCGATGAGGCCCAGGGCCATGACGGCAGACAAAGAGCCGGCTGAGCGATCCGACCTGGCCCCGGACAGTATCCAGCTGCCGCTTACCAGGCACAGCATCACCAGATAGGCATGCACAGACTCATTGCCGTGGGCCAGGCTACGCATATTGCCCAACCAGAAAATCCCGATCACTGCCAGCAGCAGGGCGGCGGACTTCGCCAGCGCCGGTTCGGTTTCGCACCGGATCGCATTGGCCAGTACGGCAATCGTCGCGCACGCCAGGGCCGCCCCTACGGCAATCTGCAACCACTGGTTACCGTCCAGCCAATGCAGCTCGGCGACGCGTAGCAGATTGGGCAGGATTTCCCGGTGGCCGTTGTCGGCATCCAGCACCTTGCCCGGCCAGGCGGTGGACAGGAAATGCCCGGTGAATCTCCAGGTATCCGCGTACAACACCTTGGGCGAGAGCAGGAACATCGTCGCCAGACCTGCCAGGGCAAACAACGCCGAGGCTAGCCACAGCAGCGTCATGATCCGGTTCTGTCGTTGCGACATCGACGCAGGCAGGGGGGTCATGCGGCGGTTGTTGGCCAGCGGCTATGGATTGGCCATGGTAGGGCAAATCCCCCGCCGTCCTGCGGGGGTGGTGCGATGCACAAGGGTTCACGCTAAAGTAGGGCCGTGACCAAGCAGACGCCCTGCCAACTTCTTTCTTCCGCCTGTGCCAACTGGCGACGGTGGCGTGTCGCCCTCGTATGCCCCGTCATCGCACCCCGGAAGGAATGTTTTCTTGATCACCCACGCACAGTTTCAGCACCATGCCGGTAACGGCCACACGCGCATCCCGGTCGTCCGCGAAGTGCTGTCCGACCTGGACACGCCGCTCTCGGTCTACCTGAAACTCGCTGACGCACCTCACACCTATCTACTGGAATCAGTGGAAGGCGGCGAACGCTTCGGTCGCTATTCCATCATCGGCCTGCCGGCCCGGCGCGTGGTGACCTTCCGCGGCCACAGCATGCAGATCCACGACCACGGCACGCTGGTCGAAAGCCGCGAAGTCGCCGACCCCTTCGCCGAAGTCGAGGCGCTGCGCGCCGGGCACTCGGTCCCGAAGCTCGAAGGCCTGCCCGGTTTCACCGGCGGTCTGGTCGGCTGGTTCGGCTTCGAATGCATCGGCTACATCGAGCCGCGCCTGGCTGGTGGCGACAAGCCTGATGAGCTGGGTACGCCCGACATCCTGTTGATGCTGTCCGAAGAACTGGCGGTGTTCGACAACCTCAAGGGCCGCCTGTACCTGATCGTGCATGCCGATCCGCGTGAACGCGGGGCGTGGGAGCACGCGCAGTCGCGCCTTGATGCCTTGACTGACAAGCTGCGCCAACCGGGCTCCTATCCGGTACCGATCACCCGTAACGTGCTGGATGAAAGCCACTTTGTCTCTGGCTTTACCCACGATGGCTTCATCGCTGCAGTGGAAAAGTCCAAGGAATACATCCGCGCCGGCGACATCTTCCAGGTGGTGCTGTCGCAGCGCCTCAGCGTGCCCTTCCACGCGCGCCCGGTGGATGTGTACCGGGCGCTGCGCGCGCTGAATCCGTCGCCGTACATGTACTTTCTGGATGTGGGTGATGTGCAGGTGGTCGGTTCCTCGCCGGAAATCCTGGTGCGCCTGGAAGGCGACAACGTCACCGTCAGGCCCATTGCGGGCACGCGGCCGCGCGGGCAGACGCCTGCCGAAGACCTGGCCCTGGAAGCCGAACTGTTGGCTGACCCCAAGGAGCGCGCCGAGCACCTGATGCTGATCGACCTGGGCCGCAACGACGCCGGCCGCGTGTCGCAGGCGGGCACGGTGGAAGTCGGCGAGCAGTTCGGGATAGAACGCTACAGCCACGTCATGCACATTGTCAGCGAAGTCACCGGCAAGCTGCTGCCTGGCCTGAGCTACGCCGATGTGCTGCGCGCCACGTTCCCTGCCGGCACCGTCAGCGGCGCCCCCAAGATTCGCGCGCTGGAAGTGATCCGCGAACTGGAACCGATCAAGCGCAACGTGTATGCCGGCAGCATCGGCTATATCGGCTGGCACGGCGACGCCGATACCGCCATCGCCATCCGTACCGCGGTGATCAAGGACGGTCGCCTGCATGTGCAGGCCGGCGCCGGCATTGTCTACGACTCCGATCCCGAGAAGGAATGGGACGAGACCATGAACAAGGGCAGGGCGTTGTTCCGCGCGGTGGCCGAAGCAGCGAAGGGATTGTGATGAACGATGTTCAACGTCAGGAAGTGAGTCCGCCATGCTGCTGATGCTCGACAACTACGACAGCTTCACCTACAACCTTGTGCAATACCTGCAGACACTGGGGGCCGAGGTAAAGGTGGTGCGCAACGATGCGTTGAGCGTGGACGAGATTGAAAAACTCGCGCCGCAACGCATTGTTATTTCCCCCGGCCCGGGCACGCCCGACCAGGCCGGCGTGACCCTGGAAATGATTGAGCGGCTGGGCCCGAATACGCCAATCCTTGGCGTCTGCCTGGGCCACCAGAGCATTGGTCAGGTTTACGGCGGCGACGTGATCCGTGCCAAGACCATCATGCATGGCAAGACTTCGCGCATCCGCCACGAAGGCAAGGGCGTGTTCGCGAACTTGCCTGACGCCTACGAGGCCACGCGCTACCACTCGCTGGTGGTGGATCGCAGCACATTGCCGGAAGCGCTGGAAATCACGGCCTGGACCGAGCTGGAGGACGGCTCGTTCGAAGAGATCATGGGCCTGCGCCACAAGGAGTTTCCCGTTCAGGGCGTGCAATTCCATCCCGAGTCGATCCTGACCGAACATGGGCATGCGCTGTTGAAGAATTTTCTGG
>JBDSUI010000197.1:0-11344 GCA_039927795.1 Pseudoxanthomonas sp. | reverse complement strand
CCCATCGCATCGATGCAGCGGGCAAGACCGTGGTTCCCGGCTTGATCGACGCACATGGACATTTGATGGGATTGGGTTATGCGCTGATGCGCGCCGATCTGGTCGGCGCACGCGACAAGGCCGAGGTCATAGCCCGCCTGCGCGAATACGAAAAGCAATTGCCCGTCGATGGGTGGTTGCTGGGCAGCGGCTGGGACCAGAACGACTGGCCCGAAAAAAACTTCCCCACGGCGGCTGACCTGGATGCCGCATTTCCCAATCGCCCGGTGTGGCTGGATAGGGTCGATGGTCATGCCGGTTGGGCCAACACGGCGGCGTTGCGCGCGGTAGCGGCAACGTCGGCCAGGCCGCTGTCGGGGGACTGGCAGCCCGAAGGCGGACGCATTGTGCGTGAGGGCGGCGCGCCCAGCGGAATCTTCGTGGATGCGGCAATGGGGCTGGTATATGCAGTCGTGCCGGCGGCGGATGAGGCGAGCCGGGAACAGGCCATGGCCAAGGCGTTGGCCATGGCGGTACGCAATGGCCTGACCGGCGCGCACGATATGGGCGTGTCGCGCGACGACCTGGCCCTGCTGAAGCGTTTCGCCGACAGCGGGCGCTTGCCGCTGCGGGTGGATGCCTACGCGGATGGTGACAGCAGCGCGCTGGCGGACCTGTGCGCGCATGGCCTGTACCGCCATGCCGGCGGGCGGCTTCAGATGCGCGGGGTCAAGTTGTACATGGATGGCGCCCTGGGTAGCCGCGGCGCGGCCTTGCTTCAGGACTACAGCGACGATCACGGCAACCGCGGCTTGCTGATGACTGACCCGGCAGCTTTTGAGGTAGTCGTGCGCAAGGCCAGGGCCTGCGGTGTGCAGGTCGCCACGCATGCAATCGGCGACCGTGGCAACCGCATTGTGCTGGACACGTACCAGCGTGTGCTGGAAGGCGAGCATTCACTGCGTTGGCGCATCGAGCATGCCCAGGTCGTTACCCTGCAGGACATTCCGCGCTTGCAGCCAACGGGGGTGATTGCTTCGATGCAGCCGACCCACGCGACCTCGGACATGCCCTGGGCCGAGGACCGACTGGGCAAGCAGCGCATCGCCGGCGCCTACGCGTGGCGTCGCATGCTGGACAGTGGCGCACGACTGGCGCTGGGATCGGATTTCCCGGTTGAATCTCCTGACCCGCGCCTGGGTCTGTACGCCGCCGTCAGCCGCCAGGATCGCGAGGGCAGGCCTGCCGGTGGCTGGCTGCCGGAGCAGAAGCTGAGTGCCGCCGAAGCGCTGCGCGGTTTCACCACTGACGCAGCCTACGCAGGTTTCGATGAGGCCGAAGTAGGGCGGCTGGCCCCGGGCTTGCGCGCCGACTTCGTGATCCTGGAAGACGATCCGCTGTCGGTGCCCGCCGCGCAGCTGGACGACCTGCGCATCAGTTCCACCTGGGTGGATGGAAAACCGGTATTTGAAGCCGATCGATGATTGGCTGGTCTGGTGGGCCGGGTGCAGCGGATGTCGTGCGGCTTCAGCGTTGCAAATTCACGGGGGAATGCTGGCCTCGGACTTGCTTCCCTTCTGCGTGTGGCTATGACCAGTCGATGCTGCCACTGACCACGTTGCAGACGCGGCCGCCGGACCAGACTTCGCCCTCATCATCGATATGCAGTTCGATGATGGCGTCATGCCCGACCTCGCGGCCCTGGCTGATGCGGTAGCGGCCATCGTGGCCAGGCAATGCGTTCTGCGAAGCCAGCCACGCGGCCAGGGTTGCGTTGGCTGCGCCCGAAGCCGCATCCTCGAACTGCGCCGGTGCGCCGACCCATGCGCGTACCGCCAGGAAATAGACCGGATCATCGCTGCGCGCGAAGACGCACATGCCCATGCTTTCAGTGTCCTGAGCCAGCTTGCCAATGGCGTCCCACGGCGGTGTTGCCGCACGCAGGCTGGTTTCGTCGCGCAGTTCCGCCAGCCACCAGCGGCGGCCGCCGTCCATCAGCACGGGCGGCAGTGCGCCTAGCGGCAGCGTTTGGAGCACCTCCCGCAGACGCGCATCTTGCGGCGTCGCGATTTCCATAACCTTCGCGCGTGGCGTGCGTACGGCGATAGTCCTGGTACGGCCAGTACCCGTCACGCGTAGAGGCAACAGCCCTGCTATTCCTTGCTGCACCAGCAGTCCATCGCGTGGCGTGGCGATGCCGGCTTCGATCACGGCATGCGCGGTGCCGACGCTGGGATGGCCGGCGAAAGGCACTTCACGACGCGGACTGAACATACGGATTCCATAACTCGCTTCAGCCCTGGTTGCTGGGAACACGAAGGTCGTTTCAGGCAGCCGGGTCCAGCGGGCAATGGACTGCATGTCGGCATCGTCCAAGCCTTCGGCGTCCAGCACTACGGCCAGGGGATTGCCCGCGCCGGGACGGTCGGCGAAGACATCGAGTTGCACGTAACGGCGTGAGGTCATGGAGAAATCGTGAAGTGGGGGCTGCGCAGCTTAGCAATCCACGCGGCCTGCAGCGTTGCGAGGCAGGTGCATCGGGGCCGGCAGGGGCACTGGGGGCGACCATCGTCTAGAATTCAATGTTCACGCCTGAATGGTCGGGCAGTCCCCTTTAATTTCATGTCTTCTTCCCTGTTTCTGCCTGATCGCTGGATCGTCCTCAAGTTTGGCGGCACGTCCGTGTCGCGTCGCCATCGCTGGGACACCATAGGCCGGCTGGCGCAACGCCGTGCCGCAGAGAATAACGCGCGCGTGCTGGTGGTGGTGTCTGCCCTGTCAGGCGTGACCAACGAGCTGACCGCGATTGCCGATGGCGCGCCCGACCGTGACGCGCGCCTGCTGCAGCTGGAGCAGCGGCATCGCGAATTCGTCACCGAACTCGGCCTGGATCCGGAGCAGGTGCTGGGCGAGCGGCTCGCCGCCTTGCGTGCACTGGGCACCGATGCACGTGCCGGGCAACGCCAGCTCGACTGGCAGGCCGAAGTACTGGCGCAGGGCGAGTTGCTTTCTTCCTCGATCGGTGCCGCTTACCTGCGCGCCAGTGGCCTTGATTTTGGCTGGATGGATGCGCGGCAATGGCTGCAGGCCAGCGCGCTGCCCAACCAGAGTCCCTGGGCGCAGCGGCTCTCGGTGTCGTGCAGCAGCACGCCGCGCGAGGGCTGGGCGACCGAGTTCGGCAAGCAGCCCACGCGCATGCTACTGACCCAGGGCTTCATTGCCCGCCATGAGGACGGAGGTACCGCGGTGCTGGGCCGGGGCGGGTCGGACACCTCGGCCGCTTATTTCGGCGCGCTGCTGAATGCGCAGCGGGTGGAAATCTGGACCGATGTGCCCGGCATGTTCAGCGCCAATCCGCGCGAAGTGCCCGATGCGCGCCTGCTGACGCGCCTGGACTATTACGAAGCACAGGAAATCGCGACCACCGGGGCCAAGGTGCTGCATCCGCGTTCGATCAAGCCCTGCCGCGATGCAGGCGTGCCAATGGCGATTCTGGACACCGAGCGTCCCGATCTTCCCGGTACCAGCATCGATGGCGGCGCCGCGACCGTGCCCGGTGTCAAAGCCATCAGCCGCCGCAACGGCATCGTGCTGGTGTCGATGGAAGGCATTGGCATGTGGCAGCAAGTCGGCTTCCTGGCCGACGTGTTTACCCGATTCAAGAACCACGGGCTGTCCGTGGACCTGATCGGTTCAGCGGAAACCAACGTCACCGTGTCGCTGGACCCCAGCGACAACCTGGTCAATACCGATGTGCTGGCGGCATTGACCGCGGATCTTTCGGAGATCTGCCGGGTCAAAGTGATCGTGCCGTGCGCGGCCATCACTCTGGTCGGCCGCGGCATGCGTTCGCTGCTGCACAAGCTGTCCGAGGTGTGGGCCACGTTCGGGCGCGAACGCGTGCACATGATTTCGCAGTCGTCCAACGACCTCAACCTGACTTTCGTCATCGACGAAGCCGATGCCGACGGCTTGCTCCCGGTCCTGCATGCCGCACTTATCGACAGCGGCGCCATGCCGGTGGAAGAGACCAGTGTATTCGGCCCGCGCTGGCGCGAGATCGCCCACGGCATCCGCAAGCGCGAGACCCCGTGGTGGCAGGACCAGCGCCAGCGCCTGTTGTCGATGGCTGAAGCCGGCACGCCGCGCTATGCCTACCACCTGCCTACGGTGCGGGCGCGGGCCCAGGCCTTGAAAGCGCTGACGTCCATCGACCAGCGCTACTATGCGATCAAGGCCAACGCCCATCCGGCGATCCTGCAGTTGCTGGTGGACGAGGATTTCGGCCTGGAGTGCGTGTCGCTGGGCGAACTGCAGCGCGTGTTCGAGATCATTCCCGAACTGTCGCCTCGCCGCGTGCTGTTCACGCCCAGTTTTGCCCCGCGCATCGAGTACGAAACCGCCTACGGCCTGGGTGTCACCGTGACCGTGGACAACATCGAATGCCTGCAGCGCTGGCCCGACCTCTTCAGCGGGCGCGACCTGTGGTTGCGCGTAGATCTGGGGCGCGGCGATGGCCACCATGAAAAGGTGCGCACCGGCGGCAAAGAGTCAAAGTTCGGTTTGCCCATCGCCAAGGTCGAAGCGTTTGTTGCGCTGGCGCAGCAGCTCGGTACCCGTGTCATTGGCCTGCATGCGCACCTGGGCAGTGGCGTGGAGACGCCGCAGCACTGGAAGCAGATCTGCGACGAACTGGGTGGCATTGCCAACCGCATCGGCAGTGTGGAAATCATCGATATTGGCGGGGGCCTGCCCATTCCCTATACCGAAGACGACGAGCCCTTTGACCTCGAGGCATGGGGCGCCGGACTGGCCGAGATCAAAGCCGCCTATCCCGGCTATCGGCTGGCAATCGAGCCCGGCCGTTACCTGGTTGCCGAGTCCGGCGTGCTGCTGCTGTCGGTGACCCAGGTAGTAGAGAAGGATGGAGTGCATCGCGTCGGCCTGGACGGCGGAATGAACGCGCTTATCCGCCCTGCGCTTTACGACGCCTGGCACGATATCGTCAACTTCAGCCGGCTTGATGAGGTCGCTGACGGCGTGTTCGACATCGTCGGTCCGATCTGCGAATCCAGTGACGTGTTCGGCAAGCGCCGCAAGCTGCCGCCCGCGACCTGCGAAGGCGATGTGGCCCTGGTCGCCGATGCCGGCGCCTATGGATTCGCCATGGCCAATACCTACAATCTGCGTGCATTGCCCAAAGAAGAGGTGCTGGATGTCTGACTGGAAATTCCAGCGCGATGCGATACGGGCGTTCCGTTTTGTCCGTTGCGCACTGGACCGGCAAACCGGCGTGGCCGAGCTGGTCTACGCGTTTGACGATGGCCCCGAGCTGGTTGAAACCGTCACCGTGCCCGGAGCGCCGTTTGTGCTGGACGGCGCGCGTGCGGCAGCGGTGGAACAGGCGCTGCGCCTGCTGCACCTGATTGCCGGCGTCAGCTACTACAAGGCGGCGGTACCAGCCGAAATCCGCATCGAAAGCTACGCCATCGATGCCAGCACCGCCACGCTGCTCGAGATGGTCTATGTCAATGGCCTGGGCGAGTTCGCCTATCGCAATGGACTGGATCTGCACGGGAAGATCCGCTTTCCCGTGGACAGTCAGGACGGGGCTTCTGGCCCGCCATTGGCAAGCGTCGCTGCGGAAGTTCCACCCGCACCAGCCAAACATGCGCCGACTCTGGAGCTGCGCCACCACGCGCTGGTTGCGATCGGCGGTGGCAAGGACTCACTGGTTTCGATCGAAGCACTGCGCGCCACAGGCGTGGATCAGACCGTCACCTGGATTGGCAATTCCCAGTTGATCGGCGCCTGCGCCGCGCGCACGGGGCTGCCGACACTGAACCTGGGGCGGGCGCTGGCGGCGGGGCTGTTCGACTTGAACCGGCAGGGTGCCTGGAATGGACATATCCCGGTGACCGCAATCAATTCGGCAATCCTGGTGCTCGCCGCGTTGTTGCAGGATGCGGACCAGGTGGTGTTTTCCAACGAGCGCTCGGCCAGCTACGGCAGCATGATTGCCGGCACCGGCGAAGTGAACCACCAGTGGTCAAAAGGCTGGCAGTTCGAGCAGGCGTTCGCCCATCACCTGCGTTCGCATGTGGCTTCGGACCTGAATTACTACTCACTGTTGCGTCCGCTCAGTGAGCTGGCGGTTGCCCGCCAGTTCGCCAAGACCGACCGCTACGACGCGCATTTTTCCAGCTGTAATCGCAATTTCCACATCCTGGGCGAGCGGCCGGTGAATCGCTGGTGCGGCGTATGCCCCAAATGCCATTTCGTGTTTCTGGCGCTGGCGCCGTTCATGCCCAAGCCGCGTCTTGTGGGCATTTTCGGGCGCAACCTGCTGGACGATGCGGGGCAGTCCGGTGGATTTGATGCCTTGTTGGAATTCGAGGATCACAAGCCGTTTGAATGCGTCGGTGAAGGCCAGGAATCCCGCGCGGCGATGGCGACGCTGGCCGCGCGTCCTGAGTGGAAAGAGGACGCTCTGGTTGCACGCTTCGCGCGCGAGATACAACCGCAGCTGGTCGCTGCCGAGTTGCAGATCGCCCCCTTGCTGAAACTTGAAGGCGAGCATCGCGTGCCGCCCGCGCTGTGGGAGCGGCTGCGTGCGAATTTCGCAGCTTGAAGGCAAACGCGTTGCACTATGGGGTTGGGGTCGCGAAGGACGTGCCGCCTACCGGGCAATCCGTTCGCGCCTGCCGGCGCTGCCGCTGACGCTGTTCTGCAGCGTCGAGGAAGCCTCCGAAGCGGAGGGGTTTGGCGACCCGCAGTTGCGCGTCACCCAGGAAGCCACAGCCGCAGCGCTGGCCGCGCAGCAGATAGTGATCAAGTCGCCCGGCATCAGCCCGTATGGCGAGGCGGCACGTGCGGCGGTGGCGCAAGGCACGCAGCTTGTCGGTGGCAGTACCTTGTGGTTCGACGAGTGGGGTGGGGCCGAAGGCATCGTTCCACATTCGATCTGCATTACCGGCACCAAGGGCAAGAGCACCACGACGGCGTTGCTCGCGCACCTGCTGCGCGCCGGTGGCCATCGCACCGCGCTGGTCGGCAACATCGGCGTGCCCTTGCTGGAAGTGCTGGAGGCTGACCCGGCTCCGGACTACTGGGCCATCGAGCTGTCCAGCTACCAGACTCTGGATGTCGCCGCGGCGACGGCGCGCCCAGAGGTCGCGGTCGTGCTGAACCTGTATCCCGAACACCTGGACTGGCATGGCAGCGAAGCGCGCTATGTGGAAGACAAGCTCGCACTGGTGACCCAGGCTGCACCGAAAATCGCCGTGCTCAATGCGGCCGACCCACGACTGGCGTTGCTGCAGCTGCCCGCAAGCGAAGTGCATTGGTTCAACCAGCCGCAGGGCTGGCACCTGCGCGGCGATGCGGTCTATCGCGGCGAGGCGTTCGTGTTCGACAGCACTTGCACGCCGCTGCCCGGTCGCCACAACCGCGGCAACCTGTGCGCGGTGCTGGCGACGCTGGAGGCCATGGGCCTGGACGCCACGTCACTGGCGGCGCATGCGGAAACCTTTCGGCCGCTGCCCAATCGCCTGCAGACGCTGGGCACGCGCGACGGCATTACCTACGTCAACGACTCGATCAGCACCACGCCGCATGCCACGCTGGCGGCGCTGGATTGCTTTGCCGGGCACACGGTTGCCGTGCTTGTCGGCGGCCATGACCGCGGTGTGGACTGGGAGGCTTTCGCGACCGCCATGCACGCCGACGCGCCGACGGCCATCGTGACCCTGGGCGCGAACGGCCCACGCATCAACAGATTGCTTGCTCCGCTGGCCCAATCCGGCGCTTTCAGGCTGGCCGCAGCCGCTGACCTGCCGGCCGCTGTGGAACAGGCCCGGCTCCTGCTCGGCGATGCTGGTGGGGTGATCCTGCTGTCGCCCGGCGCGCCCAGCTTCGGCGCGTACCGCGACTACGTGGCGCGGGGCCGTCACTTTGCCGCGCTTGCCGGCTTCGACCCCGACGCCATTGCGGCCATTCCGGGCATTGGCATCCACTGACACCGCAGCGGCAAGTGCATGTTCCCGGTTACCGCCACCCATTCGCGCCACCGCAACGGCCACCGGATATTCTGTGGCTTACATCCATCATGGAGAACTGAATCATGCGCAAGATTTCCCTGGCCGGTTTGGCCCTGGCGGCCCTATGGGCGACGCCGCTGCTGGCGGCCCCGGTATCCAAGCCCATCGACTGGAAAGTCGGCAAGCAGAGCTTCAGTGGTTTTCTGGTCTATGACGATGCCAGCAGTGAAAAGCGACCGGGTCTGTTGATGGTGCCGGACTGGCTGGGCGTGACCGCCGACTCGGTGGCCCAGGCCAAGAAGATTGCCGGCGACGATTACGTGGTGCTGGTGGTCGACATGTACGGCAAGGGCGTGCGGCCAAAGAATCCGGAACAGGCGTTGGTACAGGTCAAGAAGCTCTATTCGGATCGGCCCGCCATGCGCGCGCGCATGAACAAGGCGCTGGACGTGCTGCGTACCAAGGCCGGCACCGCGCCGGTGAACAGCAGCCAGGTGGCGGCACTGGGTTATTGCTTTGGTGGTTCGTCAGTGCTTGAGCTGGCACGCAGTGGCGCCGATATCGCCGGCGTGGTGACCTTCCACGGCGGCTTGGACACCAGCATGCCGGCGGCACCGGGTGCAGTGAAGGCGCCTTTGCTGATCCTCAACGGCGCCGATGACACCAACGTGACTCCGACGGTCGCCGCGTTCCAGAAGGAGATGAACGACGCCGGTGCCGACTGGCAGTTCGTCGACTTCAGCGGCGCAGTGCATTGCTTTGCCCTGGAAACCGCCAACAGCCCCGGTTGCATGTACAACAAGCGTGCAGCGACGCGTGCCTACAAGATGATGGACGACTTCTTCGACGAGATTTTTGTCGACTGAGACCGCACCCGCAGGAGTGCCCGGTGGGCGCGGGCTGTTTACGGGCTATCCGCCAAGAGCTTGCGCCCATGGGGCGCTCCTACGCATCAATGCGTGCGGTTTATCGCGTAGCGGGCCAAGCCGCGCAAGGCGGCTATGGCTTCGTTTTCGGCCAGGTCTTCCAGCGCCTGCTCGGCCGCTTCGGCGTAGTTGGCCGCACGCCGCTGGCTGTATTCAAGCCCGCCGGTCGCATGGATGGCCGCCAGTACCTCGGGCATCGCCTGGCCGTCACCGGCCTGGATAATTTCCCGCAGGCGCGCGCGCACCGTCCCGTCCGCATGCGCGATTGCATGGATCAGGGGCAGGGTAGCCTTGCCTTCGGACAGGTCGTCGCCCAGGTTTTTGCCCATCTCAGCGGCGCTGGCGGTGTAGTCCAACACGTCATCGGCGATCTGGAAGGCATAGCCCAGGTTGATGCCATAGTCGTATAGCTTCTGCTGGGTCAGTGCATCGGCGCCCGACGCCAGCGCGCCCAGTTGAGTGCCGGCAGCAAACAGTACCGCGGTCTTGCGCTCGATCACGCGCAGGTAGGCCGCTTCGTCCGTATCCGGGTTGTGCACATGCAGCAACTGCAGGACTTCGCCCTCGGCGATGCGGTTGGTGGTATCGGCCAGGATGCGCATGACCTGCATGCGGTCCAGTTCCACCATCAGCTGGAAGCTGCGTGAGTACAGAAAATCGCCCACCAGCACGCTGGGCGCGTTACCCCACAGGGCGTTGGCAGTGCTGCGCCCGCGGCGCAGGTCGGATTCGTCGACCACATCGTCATGCAGCAGGGTCGACGTGTGGATGAACTCGATGATCGCGGCCAACTGATGGTGCTCGGCAGTGACCACGCCGCAGGCGCGACCGGCCAGTTCGACCAGCATGGGACGCAGGCGCTTGCCGCCGGCAGAAATGATGTGGTCGGCAATCTGGTTGATCAGGACCACGTCCGAGGCCAGCCGGTCGCGGATCAGCGCGTCCACGGCAGCCATGTCAGCGGAGGCCAGGGCTTGGATCCGGGGCAGATCCAGCGCGGGCCGGACGGTTTCGATGAAATTCATGGGAGCCGGATGGGGAAAGTGGCCGAATTATAAGGGACGCGCGGACAAGCCTGACGTGAGGGCGGGTGGTTTACCGATAGCGCCGGACCCCGCAGGTATACTTCACTGGACTGCGCCCGCACTCGGCGGGCATGACCTGACGGAAGACGATATGGCACGCGGCATCAACAAAGTGATCCTGGTAGGCAACCTGGGCAACGACCCGGATACCAAATACACCCAGGGCGGCATGGCCATCACCCGCATCAGCCTGGCCACCACCAGCGTGCGCAAGGACAAGGACGGCAACCAGCAGGAGCGCACCGAATGGCACCGCGTGGTGTTCTTCGGCAAGCTGGGTGAGATCGCCGGCGAGTACCTGCGCAAGGGCAGTTCGGTCTACGTGGAAGGTTCGCTGCGCTACGACAAATACACCGGTCAGGATGGCGTGGAGAAATATTCCACCGACATCATCGCCGACGAGATGCAGATGCTCGGTGGCAAGGGCGAAGGCGGCGGCGGCAGTGGCGGTGATCGTCCGCAGCGCAGCGCGCCAGCCCCACGCCAGAATTCGGCACCATCCCGTCAGCAGCCCGCGTCCCAGCCGCCGCCGATGGACGACGGCGGTTTCGCCGACGATGACATCCCGTTCTGAGCAAGCAAACGCTTGAGATTGAGATTCCGGCACCTGCCTGGCGGCCTGCCTCAGGTGGCGGATCGGTTGCCGGCAGATTGCTGCTGCAAGTCGCCCGAAGCGGCCAATTCCAGCGGTTGCTGGCTAAAGACAGGGCTTTATCTTGAAGGTCATTGAAACCTCGTTGCCCGGTTGTGTGGTCATCGAACCGCGCGTGTTCAGCGACGAACGCGGTTTCTTCTTCGAGTCATGGAATGCCGGCCGCCACGCCGAACATGGCCTGCCGACCGGTTTCGTGCAGGGAAACGTGTCCTCTTCCGCGCGCGGCGTACTGCGCGGCCTGCATTACCAGTGGCCGGGTCCGCAGGGCAAGCTGGTCAGCGTTCTGGCCGGCGAGGTCTACGACGTAGCGGTAGACCTTCGCCGGGGCTCGCCGACTTTCGGGCGCTGGACTGCCGTAATTATCAGTGCGCAGAACAAGCGGCACATGTGGATACCGGAAGGTTTCGCACACGGGTTCGCGGTCCTGTCCGAGGGCGCGATACTGAGCTACCTCTGCACGGCGGCCTATGATCCTGCCGCCGATGCCGCGATTCGCTGGAACGATGCCGCACTGGCCATCGACTGGCCGCTGACAGTGCCGCTGCTGTCGGACAAGGACGCAAAGGCGCCCTTTCTGGAAGACGTAGCCGCAGCTCGCTTGCCGGCCTATCTGCCGTGAGGATCCTGCTGCTTGGCGCCAATGGCCAGGTTGGCCATGAG
>JBDSUI010000196.1:0-9534 GCA_039927795.1 Pseudoxanthomonas sp. | reverse complement strand
TCCCTCAGCTCGGCCTGCAGTGCTTCCATCATCGGAATGGTCTTCTTCTGGATGGCGGCCATCAGGTTCTGCATCAGCGCAGGGGTCTTGTCCAGCAGGCTGCGACCGGCCGTGCTTTCGTAGAACTTGGCGATGGCCTTGACGTCCTGGCTGTTGAAGGTCTGCTTGTAGACCTCGATGTAGAGCGGGCGCATTTCCTGCCACGACAGCGTCTTGCGCACGATCTCGCTGGTGCGCGCCTGGATGCGGTCCACATCGGCCTTCTGCTCGGCGGTCAGGGTCTTGCCGGCAATACTTTGCTGGAACTGCTGCCGTTGCATTTCCTCCATCTGCGGCTGGATCGCAATGAGCATGCTTTCCGCACGCGAGGCCTTGAGCAGGCGTTCGATGTCCGCATCGCTGGGCGGCGCGGCCAGCGCCGTGGCGGTGCACAAGGCGAGCAGAGCAGCGGCCAGCAGACGCGAAAGCGGGCGGGAGATCGACATTCAGGGAGTTCCGTTGGACGCTTGGCGGGAGCCGCAGTGTGCCCAGCGCAAAGTAAACAGGCGGTTAAACAATGCAGCCGGCGCGGCGCGGGCCAATGCATGCATTCCCGAAGGGTCAGCGCATGCCTACAATTGGTCCATGGGGAGCGAAGCACTGCAAATAACGCCTGCACTGGCGATACCGGAGACCGAACTGGTCGAACGTTTCGTGCGTGCCAGCGGTGCCGGCGGGCAGAACGTGAACAAGGTATCGACCGCGGTGGAACTGCGCTTCGACCTTGCCGCTTCGCCGTCGCTGCCCGAGCCAGTGCGCGCGCGGCTGCTGGCCAAGCGCGACCGTCGCATTACCGACCAGGGCGTGCTGGTGATCGACGCGCAACGCTTCCGCACCCAGGACCGCAACCGCCAGGATGCACGCGAGCGCCTGGCGGATTTCATTGCCAGCGGCCTGGTCGCGCCGCGCAAGCGCATTGCCACCAAACCCACCTACGGCTCGAAACTGCGCAGGCTTGACGACAAGCGTGGCCGCGGCCAGATCAAACGCGGACGTTCCACCAAGGGAGACAGTGAGTGAATGACAGCATCGAGCCGGGCGTGCGACTACCGGTAATCCCGGCCGTTCCGCCCAATATGCCGCAGGTCAAACCCAACCGGTTCGCCCGCTGGCTGGGCCGTACCGCGCTGCGCCTGGGCGGCTGGCGTGTAGTGGGGCCGGTTCCGGACCTGGCCAAGGCCGTGTTGATCGTCGCGCCACATTCGTCCAACTGGGACGGCTTCTGGGGCATGGCGGCGAAGATCGCACTCGGTCTGCAGGTGCGCGTGCTGGGCAAGGCGCAGTTGTTCTGGTGGCCGCTGGGGCCGCTGCTGCGCCGGCTGGGCGCGATCCCGGTCAACCGCAGTTCGCCCAAGGGCACGGTGGAACAGGCGGTGGCCATCATCCGCGACTTCGACCGGATCTGGTTCACCCTGACTCCCGAAGGCACGCGCAAGCGCGTGCAGCAGTGGAAGACCGGTTTCTGGAAGATCGCCCGCGCGGCCGACGTGCCCATCGTGATGGCTTATTTCAACTATCCGGACAAGACCATTGGCATTGCCAACGTATTCCACACCAGCGATAACCTGGAGCAGGACATGGCCCAGATCCGCGCGTGGTACCGCCCGTGGCAGGGTCGCAACCGCGACACCAACTGACTGAACCGGCGCCGCCGCGCGCCCGCATTGACACATGCAAGGGGCGCCAGGTCGCGCTAGGGTATCGGGCTAGACCCTTGACCCTGGAAGCTGTCCATGTCGCGTACCGTCGTCCTTGCCGCCGCCATCAGCCTGGCCCTTGCGGCCTGCACTGCCAACACCCCTGAAGCCGTGACTGAAAAGACTGCCGCCGCCACGCCCGCGCCCGCCGAGAACCCGCTGCTGGTCGCCAGCACGTTGCCGTTTGGCACGCCGGCCTTCGACAAGATCAAGGACGACCACTACCTGCCCGCGTTCGACGCCGGCATGCAGCAGCACCTCGCCGAGATGCGCAAGATCGCCGACAACCCGGAAGCGGCGACCTTCGAGAACACCATCGAGGCGCAGGAGCGCACTGGCGAAACGCTGAGCCGGGTATCCCGCATCTTCTTCGGGCTGGTGCAGGCCGATACCAATCCGCAGCGCCAGAAGATCCAGGAGGAAATCGCGCCGAAGCTGGCCGCCCACCAGGACGAGATCGCGCTGGATCCAAAACTCTTTGCCCGCGTGAAAAGCGTCTATGACGCCCGCGCCAGCCTGAAGCTTGACCCAGAGCAGCTGCGCCTGGTCGAGCGCGATTACCAGGAAATGGTCCGCGCTGGCGCGCAGCTGTCCGACGCCGACAAGGACGTGATGCGCAAGCTCAATGTCGAGGAAACCACGCTGTCCACCGAGTTCCATACCAAGCTGGTTGCCGCAGCGGCGGCCGCCGCGGTGCAGGTGAGCGACAAGGCGAAACTGGATGGCCTGTCAGCAGGTGACATCGCCTCGGCGGCCGAAGACGCCAAGTCACGCAAGCTCGACGGCACGTGGTTGCTGGCCTTGCAGAACACCACCCAGCAGCCGGTGCTGGCGTCGTTGAAGGATCGGACGCTGCGCGCCAAAGTGCTGGAAGCGTCGGAAACGCGCACCGAGCGCGGCGATGGCAACGACACTCGCAAGATCATCCAGCGCCTGGCCCAGTTGCGCGCGCAGAAGGCCAGGCTGCTTGGTTTCGACACCTATGCGGCGTATAGCCTGGCCGACCAGATGGCGATCAGCCCGGAGCAGGCGTTGAAGCTGCTCAGCGACACCGTGCCGGCCGCCACCGCCAAGGCGCGTGGCGAGATTGCCAGGATGCAGGCGGTGATCGACCAGCAGGCTGCCGCCGCGAACACGCCCGCTTTCAAGCTGGCCGCCTCGGACTGGGATTTCTATGCCGAACAGGTGCGCAAGGCCGAGTTCGACCTGGACGAGTCGCAGATCAAGCCTTATTTCGAACTCGACAATGTGCTGCAGAACGGCGTCTTCTACGCGGCCACGCAGCTGTATGGCATTACCTTCAAGCCGCGCAGCGACCTGCCGGTCTACCACCCCGACATGAAGGTCTACGAAGTATTCGACAAGGACGGCAGCTCGCTGGCGTTGTTCTACACCGACTACTTCAAGCGCGACAGCAAGTCCGGTGGCGCATGGATGGATGTGTTTGTTGAACAGGATGGTCTGACCGGTGCCAAGCCCGTCGTCTACAACGTCTGCAATTTCACCAAGCCAGTCGCCGGTCAGCCGGCGTTGCTGAGCTTCGATGACGTGACCACGCTGTTCCATGAGTTTGGCCATGCCTTGCACGGCATGTTCTCGAAGGTGAAGTATCCGTCCATTGCTGGAACCAGCACCTCGCGCGACTTCGTCGAGTTCCCTTCGCAGTTCAACGAGCACTGGGCCAGCGACCCCAAGGTGTTTGCCAATTACGCCAGGCATTACCAGACGGGCGAAGCGATGCCGCAGGCGCTGGTCGACAAGATCCGCAAGGCCGGCACGTTCAACAGTGGTTATGCCACCACCGAATACCTGTCAGCGGCGTTGCTGGACCTGGCCTGGCACACGCTGCCGGCCGACGCGCCGCTGCAGGACGTGGACACCTTCGAAACCGAGGCCTTGAAGAAGTTCAAGGTGGACCTGGCCGAAGTGCCGCCGCGCTACCGCAGCAGCTATTTCGACCACATCTGGGGCGGTGGCTACTCGGCCGGCTACTACGCGTATTTCTGGGCCGAAGTGCTGGACCATGATGCGTTCGAGTGGTTCAAGGAACATGGCGGCATGACCGCCGAAAACGGTCAGGTGTTCCGCGACAAGATCCTCTCGCGCGGCAACACCGTGGATCTGGCCACGCTATACCGCCAGTTCCGCGGCAAGGATCCCAGCGTGGAGCCGCTGCTGGTCAATCGCGGCCTGAAGTAGGCGTCCGCGAACGAGGTGAAGTGCCCTTGTAGCGCCGGGCTTTCCCGGCTGCCTTTCGCACGATGTACAGCCCGGCTTGCCTGGGCTGCGGGATGCGATAGATAAAAGGAGCCGAGCACGCTCGGCTCTGCATGAGAGTTCTGTCGCGGCCCCTATTGCTCGCCTGAATCGGGCGGCAGGTGCTCGGCCAGCATGGCGGCGATGCGTGCCTGTGCATACCCGCGATCCTGCGGATCCGCGCGCGCGATCAGCTCATTGGCCAGTACCTCGAACTGCCGACCGAATTGTGCTTCATGGCGCAGGCTGGCGCGCCACACCGGCAGCATGCGCTGCAGGTTCTCCAGTTCCCCATCCAGCCTGGCGCGCGCGTTCACGACGCGGGCCTGGGCCACTGCGCCACCACGTGGTGGACAGACTGGTCGTCGACCAGCTGGAAACCAAAGCCAGCCTGGGCGAAACCATCCACGCTGAGCGTTGCCTGGCCATCATCAACCTGGTGGATGGTGATCATGTACATGCTTTCGCCGTAGCGGTACTGCAGCTTGTATTCGGTCCAGTCCGCCGGAATGCACGGACGCAGCAGCAGCTGTTCGCCTTCGCGATGCAGGCCCAGCAGCGACTCGGTAAGCAGCCGGTACATCCAGCCCGCCGAACCGGTGTACCAGGTCCAGCCGCCACGGCCCACATGTGGCGCAACGCCATAGACATCCGCGGCAAGCACGTAGGGTTCGACCTTGTAGACCGCGCTGGCCGCGGCATCGTCGGAATGGTGGATCGGATTGATCATGCCCGCCAGTTCCCACGCCTTCTCGCGATCACCCAGGTGCGCGAAGGCCATGGCCGACCACACCGCCGCATGGGTGTACTGGCCGCCGTTCTCACGCACGCCGGGCACGTAACCGCGAATGTAGCCGGGGTCGTGCGGGGTCTTGTCGAAGGGTGGATCCAGCAACTGGATCAGGCCGGCCTCGCGCTTGACCAGGTACTGATCCAGCGAGGCCATGGCCTGCCGGGCACGCGCCGGATCTGCAGCGCCGGACAGTACCGACCAGCTCTGCGAGATGGAATCGATGCGGCATTCGTCGCTCTGGGTGGAACCCAGCGGCGTGCCGTCGTCGAACCAGGCGCGCCGGTACCAGTTGCCGTCCCAGGCATGTGCTTCCAGGTTGTCGCGCAACGCCTTCGCAGATTCGGCGCAATAGCTGGCGAAGGCATCGTCGCCACGCGCCACGGCCACCTCGCCAAAGCGCAACAGGACGTCGTAGAGGAAGAAGCCCAGCCACACGCTTTCACCGCGGCCGCCTTCGCCAACGCGGTTCATGCCGTCGTTCCAGTCGCCGGTGCCGATCAACGGCAGGCCGCGTTCGCCCAGCAGTTCGGTGCCGCGTTTCAGGGCCAGCACGCAGTGTTCGTAGAACGACTGCTGCAGGCCCGAGCGCACCGGCAGGTCGTAGTACGACTCTTCGTCCGGGTTGACCAGGCGGCCCTCGATGAAGCGCACGCGTTCGTCCAGTACCGAAGTATCGCCGGTGACTTGCAGGTATCGGCAGGTGGCGAGCGGCAGCCACAGGTAGTCGTCGGAACAGCGCGTACGCACGCCACGGCCCTGCGGCGGATGCCACCAGTGCAGTACGTCGCCCTGCGGGAACTGATGGGCGGCACTGAGCAGCAGGTGCTCGCGGGTCAGCGCCGGCTTGGCATGCACGGTGGCCATGGTGTCCTGCAGCTGGTCGCGGAAGCCGAAGGCACCGCCGGACTGGTAGTAGCCGCTGCGCGCGACGTAGCGACAGGCCAGGGTCTGGTACAGCAGCCAGCCATTGGCCAGTGCATCGACGCTGGGGTCCGGCGTCTTCACCCGCACCGCGCTGAGTGTATCCAGCCAGTGGATGCGCACGCTGTCCAGTGCATCGTTGGCGGCGGTGCTGCCACGGGTGCGCTGTGCCAGCTGGATGGCTTCGGCATGATCGCTGCCCATGCCAAGGCGGAACACGACCTCGTGCGACTGCTCCGGACCCAGCAGGATCGGTACCTGGATTGCCGCGCACGGGTCCATGCCCACCCCCAGCTTGCCGGACAGCTTCTCGCGCAGCATCGCAGCCGGATGCGACAGACTGCCGTTGCGGCCCAGGAACTCGTGACGGTCGGCAGTGAAGCTGCGGCTTTGGGCATCGACATCAAAAAACGCCACGCGCCCGGCAAACTCGGTGTTGTAGGGGTTGCGCGCGGTCAGCACGTTGTTGGCCCCATCCAGTTCGCTGATCACGTGCATCTGCGACTTGACCTTGATGTCGCCCAGTACCCATTCCACGTAGCCGGTCGCCGACAGCCTGCGCGGACGCCCCGACAGGTTGCGCAACTTGAGCACCGAGTACTTGACCGCGTCTTCCAGCGCCACGTACACCCACAGCTCGCTGGCGATGCCGTCTTCCACGTGCTCGAACACGCTGTAGCCAAAACCGTGGCGCGTGCGATAGCTGCCCGTGCCGCGGCGCGGCAGCGGCATTGGCGACCACACCCGCCCGTTTTCTTCATCGCGCAGGTAGAACGCCTCGCCACCGGTGTCCGAGACCGGGTCGTTGTGCCAGGGCGTCAGCCGGAACTCGTGTGCGTTTTCAAACCAGGTGTAGCCGGGTGCGCTTTCACTGAGCACGGTGCCCAGTTTCGGGTTGGCCATCACGTTGGACCAGGGTGCGGGCGTGGCCTCGCCTTCGCGCAGGATGATCACGTACTCGCGACCATCGGCCGAGAAGGCGCCGGTGCCGTTGTCGAACACGAATTCATCGGCGACCGGTTCGAACGGCCATGGATCTTCCTCGGCCGGTGCGGCGGGCGGCGGCAGGCCCAGCATCGGGCCGGCTGCGGGCAACGCTGCGGGCAGAGTTGGCGCGCCGTCGACAAACAGCAAGGGAGGATAGCGTTCGGGTGCCATGTGCCGCCCGACCTGGGTGGCCAGCGTGCCACGCTGGTCGCTGATGATCGCCCGCGCCACGGTCTGCATCAGGATGCGATCTTCCAGCGAGATCTGCTGAGCCGGGCGCACGAAGATGCCGCCCGGGCGGTCCAGCACATTGCCTTCGGGTCCAGCCGAGACCAGGCCCAGGATCTGCTCCTGCAACTGTTGGCGGTAACCGGCCTGGTCTTCGTTCCAGATCACCAGGTCCACGTTCAGGCCCTTCAGTCGCCAATACGCATGGGCCTGCACCATTTGCCGAACCAGCTCGATGTTGGCCGCATCGGAAATCTGCAGCAGCACGATGGGCAGGTCGCCGGAAATCGAGTGCCCCCATAGTCCCGACTGTCCGCGCCGGTTCTGCATCAGCACCGCGCTGTCGGCACGCAGGAAGGGATGGGCGAACACCATCAGCCCCGCCAGGCGTTCGTACAACTGCGCGTCCGCCTGCGTGGCGTTGATCTGCCGGCGCACCACCTGGCTGTGGGTCCAGCCCAGGTCGAACACGCGATCCGCCAGGCGGCGATCACGGTACTTGTCGATCAACACCTCGCAGGCCTCGCGGTCGCTGCCCATGCCGGTCACCATGTCCACGGTGGCGGTCTGGTCCGCAGCCAGGGTGATGCGGCAGCGGATCGCAACGATCGGGTCCAGGACCGAGCCATCGGTATCCGACAGTGCATCCTGAGCCGACAGCGCCTGCGGGTTGCGCGGCGTATTGCCACGACCGAGGAAGCGTGCACGGTCGGTCTCGTAGGAAATCTCGTCGATGTGCCCGTCGTGCACGGCCACCAGGTGCAGCATCCAGGGCGGAATTTCGTCGTGTGCACGCGGCCGCCGCGTGCACAGCACGGCCTGCTTGTCGCGCACGATCTGGGTCTGCACGAACAGGTTGCTGAAAGCCGGGTGCGCCTCATCGGAAATCGATGGCGCCAATACCACCTCGGCGTAGGTAGTGATCTCGATGGTGCGTGCGCGACGCGAGCGGTTGCTGATGGTCAGGCGACGCAGCTCGATGTCATCCTCGGCCGAGATCGCGATCTCAAGGTGCGAGTCGTAACCGCGTTTGCGGCCGCGGAACTCGGCCTTGGCATCGGAGAAGATCGCCTCGTACTGGTCCACCGGCTCGCAGGTCGGTTGGTAGGCTGCGGACCAGAATTGGCCGCTGTCGACGTCACGCAGGTAGCAGAAGCTGCCCCAATGGTCGCGCGTGCCGTCTTCGCGCCAGCGCGTGACTGCCAGGTCGCGCAAGCGCAGGTAGCCGCCGCCGGCGCTGGTCAGCAGGCTGTGGAAGCGGCCATTGGAAAGCATCTGCACGGCAGGACGTGCGGTGTTTGGATTGGCGAACACGCGCAACTGGGTTTCATCGGCGGCGCTGGCGACGCGCGCGCTGCTGGATTCAGCCTCATGTGGGTGAAACACCCCGGTGCGCGGGATGCGTTCCTGCAGCAAAAGCAAGGTGGCCTGGAATTCGGCATCGGCCAGGAAGCGCTTCTGCATGGGCTGGTCGCGCAGCAGGTAATCCAGCGCCAGGAAGCCCATGCCCTGGTGATGGGCCATGAACGACCGGATCACGGCATGGTCCTGTCCGCGCGGCACCCGGCTGGGTGTGTAGTCGATCGCTTCGTACAGGCCATAGCGGCCATTGAAGCCAAGTTCGGTCAGGCGCTGCAGGTTCTGGCAGGCCGCTTCGGGCGCCACCATCAGTGCCATCATCGTTGCGTACGGTGCAATCACCAGGTCCTGGCCCAGCCCGCGCTTCAGGCCCAGCCCCGGCACGCCGAACGCACGGTACTGGTAGTTCATGCGCGCATCGACGGTGTTGTAACCGGATTCGGAAATGCCCCAGGGCACATTGCGGCGCGCACCGAACTGGATCTGCGCATCCACCGCATGCCGAGCGGTCTGGTCCAGCAGGGTGTCCGGATAACTCGGCATCACCAGTTGCGGCATCAGGTACTCGAACATCGAGCCGCTCCACGACAGCAGCGTGGCATCGCCGTCGACCTCGGTCAGCAGGCGACCCAGCGCGAACCAGGTCTCCTGCGGCAGCTGCCCCTGGGCAATGGCCACGAAACTGCACAGTCGCGCCTCGGAGGCGAGCAGGTCGTAGTGACCGGGGTCCAGGCGGCGCTCGTCGACGTTGTAGCCGATCGATAGCAGATGACGGGCGCGGTGGTAGAGGAAGTCCCACTCCATCAATGCGCACTGACCGGAAATGTGCGCCAGCCGTTCGAGCTCCTCGATGCGCGTGCGCGCACGTTCATGCAACGTGGCGTCGGTTGTTGGCAGCAGCATCCGCAAGCTTGGTACGCTCGCAGCCGCCTCCACCGCAGAGCTGGCGGTCGACATGACAGGGAAGGAGAAATGCCGGGCCTCATCGCCAGCGGCGCGGCAGCTCGCGGCGAGCGACCGTGCCCAGTGCGAAGTGGGCCGCACCGAGACCCTCTCATGCTGCTGCGTGCATGCCAATTCGATTTCAGCCGCGGCGTGCGCCAGCGCATCGAATTCCTGGGCGGCCGCCTGCACGGACGCGGGCGGCGTTATGCGCGTCGCCTCGAGTCGCTGCTGAAAGCCCTCCAGCGCGCGCTGTATCAACGCATTGCCTTCGCCCAAATCACTGTCGCGGCGGTCGCCGGCCGCCTCGGC
>JBDSUI010000195.1:0-7692 GCA_039927795.1 Pseudoxanthomonas sp. | reverse complement strand
GGCCTCAATCCGCAGGTGAATGCCTTGGCCACGATCATGATTGTGGTCGTATCGGCCGGCGCGGTGCTGGGCTGGTGGCTGATGCACCGTGAGGAGAAGCGCAAGCAGCGCGACATGCAGCTGGCGTCGCAGGACAACGGCTGACGTGGGATGGGAAGCGGGGAGCGAGGAACGAGGAGTGAGGAACGAGTAGTGAGTAGCGGGTAGCGGGTAGCGGGTAGCGAGTAGCGGGTAGAGAATAGCGATTCTAGCTAGCTTCCTTCTTTCAAGTGTGGCCATGTTTTGAGTCTCAGATCTTCGTTTCTCGTTTCTCGTTCCTCACTCCTCACTCCTCACTCCTCACTCCTCAGCCACACTAGCCACCCACCGTTGACCAGGCCGCAGTTCATGACCATTGAAACCACCAATCCCGCCACTGGCAAGGTCGAGTACACGCTTGAGCTGATGGACGCCGCCGACATCGAGGCGATACTGGCCGATTCCAAACTCGCATTTCCGGCATGGTCTTCACGTCCACTGCACGAGCGCGGTGCGTTGCTGCGCAAGGTCGCTGCGCAGTTGCGCGTTCGCCGTGACGACATCCAGCGCATCATGACGGCCGAGATGGGCAAGCTGCGCCAGGAAGCATTGCTGGAAATCGAAAAGTGCGCTGGTGCCTGCGACTACTACGCCGAGCATGCGGAGGATTATCTGCAGGACCAGCCGATTGCCACCGAGGCCAGCAACAGTTATGTGCGATTCGAGCCGATTGGTTGTGTGCTGGCGGTGATGCCGTGGAATTTTCCACTCTGGCAGGTGTTCCGTTTCCTTGCACCCACGCTGATGGCGGGCAACGTGGCGGTACTCAAGCACGCAAGCAATGTGCCGCGATGCGCCGATATGATTGTCGAAGTGCTGCGCGATGCCGGTGTCCCGACGGGTGTGTTCGCCGCGCTGCATATCGACAACGACCAGACTGCCGAGGTGCTGCGCGACTCACGGATTGCCGCAGTGACCCTGACCGGCAGCGAGCGGGCAGGCCGCGCCATCGCTGCCAATGCGGGCGACCAGCTGAAGAAGTGCGTGATGGAACTCGGCGGCAGTGACGCCTTCGTGGTCCTGGAGGATGCGGATCTGGAGACCACCGTTGCCGGTGCAGTGGCGTCGCGTTTCGGCAATGTCGGCCAGACCTGCATTGCGGCCAAGCGCTTCATCGTGGTCGATGCCATCGCCGATGTATTCGTGCAGCGCTTCGTCGAAGCCGCTTCGAAGTTGAAGCTTGGTGATCCGAATGATGGGGCGACCACGCTGGGTCCGATGGCGCGGCAGGATTTGCGCGATGAACTGCACAAGCAGGTGCAGGCAAGCATCTCCAAAGGCGCAAAGCCCTTGCTGGGTTGCAAACCAGAGGCATCACATGCCGGCTATCCGGCTTCGATCCTGGACCACGTGGGTCCCGGCATGGCGGCCTACGACGAAGAATTGTTCGGTCCGGTGGCCAGCATCCTGCGGGTCAGGGACGAGGCGGAAGCCATCAAGGTCGCCAACGACACCAGCTTTGGCCTGGGCGGCAGCGTCTGGACCGGCGACAGCGAGCGTGGCAATCGCGTGGCCCGCCAGCTGCAGTGCGGCGCGGCCTTCGTCAACGCGGTGGTCAAGAGCGACGTGCGGCTGCCGTTTGGCGGCAGCAAGCGCTCGGGATTTGGCCGGGAGCTGGCCGAACATGGCATCCATGAGTTCATGAACATCAAGTCCGTCTACGTGGCCTGAGTAACGTCCCCCGTGTAGAGCCGAGCTTGCTCGGCTGCTCGCTTGCGACGGCACCTGTGTAGAGCCGAGCTTGCTCGGCTGCTCTTCTGGCACGAACGGCAAGCGGGCTAAATAGCTCGGCTTTGCATGTGATTTGGGGGCAGCCGGCGGTCTTTGCTCCAGGAGGATCTCGGGGCGGCCCTGCGAGCTCAGCGCCAATCTGGGCATTCGGGGCAGCCGGGCAAGCCAGGCTCTACAGGGGTTTTGGGGGCAGCCGAGCAAGCCTGGCTCTACAACGAATTTCAGGAAAGCCAAGCAAGCTCGGCGCTAAATGGGCTTCAGGGGCGGCTTAGGTAGCGCGGCGCTGGTGTCTGCGGAAGGGCTGGCCATGGATGGAACGAAGGGTTGCGCCCGTTGCAGTTCCGAAGCGGCCGTCCTGACGCAATCTTTCCCAGGTCGAAACGGAGCTGTCATGAACGCTGCTGCCACACTTCCCAATGCCGCACGCATCACCCGCAAGATCCTGGGCCGGGCCACTTCCGATGGCGCCGGCGTCAAGCTGACCCGCGTTATCGGAGGTCCGGAACTGCCGGAACTTGACCCGTTCCTGCTGCTGGACGAGTTTGGTACCGACCGCGCCGAGGACTATATCGCTGGCTTCCCCAGTCACCCGCATCGCGGCTTCGAGACCGTAACCTACATGCTGGACGGACGCATGCGTCACAAGGACAACCACGGTAATGAAGGCCTGCTGACCCCGGGCAGCGTGCAGTGGATGACCGCGGGCCGCGGCCTGGTGCATTCGGAAATGCCGGAGCAGGAATCCGGGCGCATGCGCGGTTTCCAGTTGTGGGTGAACCTGCCTGCGCGCGACAAGATGACCGAGCCGAAATACCAGGAGTTCGCGGCCGACTTCATCCCGGTGCTCACTCCTGCACAGGGCGTGGAAGTGAAAGTGATTGCCGGTGTGGTCGGCGAGGCGGTGGGCCCGATCCGGCAGCCGGCTACCGATCCCTTGTACCTGGACATCTCGCTGCAGGCCGGCACGGCGTGGCAGTACAACCTGCCACAGGGCCACAACGCCTTTGCCTATGTATTCGAAGGCGCGGTCAGCGTAGGTGAAGCAGAGGACGCGCGATCATTGGACCGTCAGGAAATGGCCGTGCTGGGCGGCGGCGAGCGGCTGCGGCTGCAGGCGGGCGAGCAACCGGCACGCCTGATCCTGGTCGCCGGGCGGCCGCTGGGCGAACCGGTGATGCGCCATGGCCCGTTCGTCATGAACACGCGGCAGGAGTTGATGCAGGCCTTCGTGGATTTCCAGGAAGGCAGGTTCTGAAACGCCGCGCGGAACAGATCGGGTGGGCTATTTTCCCGAGACCAGATACTGGGTGCCGGCACTGGCATCCATCTGGCTGACCATGGATTGCAGCTTGCCCAATGCTTCTGGCGACTGGGCATCGATCCAGATCTGGGCGTATTGGTCCTTGCCCAGCTTGAGCACGGTTATCCGGCGGGAGGCTGCGTATTCGTCGGCGCGCCCGACCAGTTCGGGGATGTACCAGTGAAAAGCTGCGCCTGAAAACACGCCTGATTCAGTCCGCTGCGAGCGGAGCAGGCGGATATCCGGGTCGCGCGAGGTCAGCATCAGGTTGAGAGACTGGCTGCCGTCCGGGGACCTGGCCTTGCAGGCAATGAAGCCAACGCTTGCCTTTTCAACCCATTGCAGGCCCGAGGCGGACGGTAGCGTCGGGCAGCGTGAAGCCACTTGCTGTGCCCATACGCTGCACGGCAAGCACAGCAATGCCAAACCGAAAGCCAGCTGACGCGTCTTCATGCACATTCCCCTGCAAGGCCAGCGCAAGAGGCGGTGGCCGATATTGGTCGGATAGCAGGTGCGGCAACTGCCGACCCACCGGTCAGGGGCATGGAAACTGTCCCCATGTAAGCACGCTGTATTTCAGTGCGGCAGACTTTCCCCTCCACCGGACCTCTTGACCTTAGCCGAGCCAAGTAGTCGCTGCAATGACGGCGCGCACAAAAAAGCCGGGCATGGCCCCAGTTTCAACGGTGACCGGCTGGGCAATCAGGGATTTCCAAGGATATCCGGCGCTTCGCGTGCCAGCCAGCCATGCAACGGGGCGCCCATCAACGCGGCCAGGGTCGGGGCTAGCCAGAACAGCCACAACGGGCCGGTCTGCCGTACCAAAACAGATAAGGACACGGCGGTGAAGCGGGCCGGAATCACCAGCATGTGGGTGACCGGGATGCTTATCAGATGGAGGAGGGTCAGGGGCAGACGATGGCAATCGTTGGGAACCCACTTGGGGAAGGCCTGAAAAGCTGGGTTTTGTTGTTGATGAGCTTGTAGTACGAGGCTCTGGCCAGGAGTCCAGGCGTGCGATACCCGCCAGAAAATGCCCGGCAACTCGGCCGCCAGCTACTTCCCAGCTTCATGTTGCTCCCAACGCGTTGGCTCGCTTGCTGGCGGTTCGCGCAAGGCATCGAAAGGACTGGCAAGGTTTCTTGACCGCTACCACGGGCTCGCCCTGGCGCCCGCCATGAACCAGGGCCGCGTGCTCAGCGCTCTGGCAGGGGAATGAACTCCGGGTCTCCCGGGACCTGCCCGAACTTGCCGTCCCGCCAATCATGCTTAGCCACTTCAATGCGCTCCTTCGAGCTGGAGACGAAGTTCCACCACATATGTCGCGGGGCATCCAGCGGCTCACCGCCCAGCAGCATTGCCTTCAGCGCGGTGGTGGCCCGCAGCACCGGTCGCGTGCCCCGGTCCAGCAGCACCAGATGCTTGTCCGGAATATCGGCTCCATCCAGTTGTGCGTCGCCTTCCAGCACGTAGAGCGCACGTTCGGCGTAGGCATCGTCGATGACGAGTTCGGCATCGGCTTCCAGATCAATGGCTGCGTTGAAAGTGTCTGCAAATACCCGCACCGGCGATTCCTCGCCGAAGGCGCGCCCGGCGATCACCCTGACGTAAGCACCGTGGCGTCGAAACTGCGGCAGCGAAGAGGCGGTGTGGTGATGGAATTCAGGTGCCATCTCCTCATCACCCTTGGGCAATGCGACCCAGGTCTGCATGCCATGCACGTCGTGTTCGCGCCCACGTTCGTCGGCTGGGGTGCGTTCTGAATGGGCAATGCCACGCCCGGCCGTCATCCAGTTGACGTCGCCGGGCAGGATCACCTGCTCCGAGCCCAGAGTGTCCTTGTGATTGATGGCGCCAGCCCAGAGGAAAGTCACCGTGGCCAGTCCGATGTGCGGGTGCGGACGCACGTCGATGCCGCGCCCGGGTTCAAACACGGCGGGCCCCATGTGGTCGACAAATACAAATGGACCGACGCTGCGCGCCTGCAGGCTTGGCACCGCACGGCGTACTTCGAAGCCGCCGCCAAGGTCGTGGGTGCGCGGAGTAATGATCGTAGTCACGAGGGCCTCCGGGGATGGGTCGAAGCATCGCACATCAGGCCAACACGCCAGCGTGGTCTATGGGAACGCAGCGTTGCGGCACGCGTTTGCAGTTGCTGGTGACGTGGCGCATTTCGCTGGCAGCGCGCTCGCCCAGTTGCAAGGCAATCCCAAGAGTCCGGGTTGTGCAAGCGGTCACGGGCCACGACACGCACGACAGCATCAGCGTGGGTCGGGAGGTGGCGGATCGGTGCGAATACGCTGGAAGCGGGCGAATCGCGGCAGGCCCGTGCGGGTCAGGCCGTTATAGCGATAGGTGACAAGACTCCCCAGCGGCGGCGGGTCCGCGCGCTGCCGGTCGGTGAATCCGGACCCCAGCCGGAATTGGCGCCCGTCGGGCATGCGCACCAGCAGCGCGCCCAGCATCCCGGTGTATTTGCCCTTGCCGGGCGCATATGCCACAACCCGGGCTTCCGCATCCTGGTACTGCTTGTACTTGATCAGATCGCCACTACGTCCGGCCTGATAGAGCGCCGTGGCACGGTGCAGCATCAGGCCTTCGCCACCGTTGGCGACTACCTGCGCGAGTTTGGCTTCGAGTTCGACAACGCTGCCGAGTCGAAACTGCGGCGCGGCTTGCAGCCAAGGTATTCGAGTAGAGACAACCAGTGTCTGCATGCGCAAGACCCGCGCCGTGAACGTCCCCTCATGCTCGGGCAAGTCGAAGACCATGAAGCGCACACGTCGCCAAGCTGCTTCATTAGACATGCCGGCGCGAACGAGGCCGCTGACTTCGTCGAAGCGGCCGCGGCCTATCCACAGTTCGCCATCCATGGGGACTTTCGGCCAGCGCGCGATGAACCAGGCCGGCGCCGCGATTGGCTGCCCCGAGCGGGTCAGCAAGCGTTGCCCGTCCCAGCGCCCGCGCACGCCATCGAGTTTCTCGCTGACCCAGTAGTCGGCAACCTGGACATTGCTGCGGAAATCGGTAGCCAGCATCAACTGCGGTGGCGCCGCGCGCAGCGGTGTCAGCGCAGCACCGGACAGCCACACACACAAACAAAGCAGCACGCGCAGGCACATGTTCCTGATCCCTGGGTTTGGATATGCAGACGCCTGCTGGCGTCTGGTTCCAGCGTAGGGCCGGGCGCGGAGCCTGGAAGTCGGCAGATGCAATCCAGGGCCGTCAGAAAATGCCGCCGCGGTGGGTAGGTCCGCAGGTCTGAGCTCGCGCAGCTTCAGCTCGCGCTGCTTCCATTACGCAGCTTCCGTCCCGCAGGGTGTGCCAGCCAGTGTGGTTCAGCCAGCGTCGGTCTACATGCTTGTTACGGAACCTCCAGCCCCAGGGCTCAGTAGCGTTCCTCGACCAATGTGGCGTTCCCATCGCCCCCAATGCTGACCCGATACAGGCGATCGAACTGTTGTTCGGTCATCGCCTCCACAGGTGTGCCCGACAAGGCCGCCACGATGTCAGGAACGGTATTGCTATGCCCCACGACCAGCACGCTGCCCCGCTCATGCGCGGCGCGCAGTTGCGATGCAAATGCGGCAGCAGGCAACGGCGCGTCATAGGCGGTGATGGCAATGCGGTGGGCATCGGCCGTGGGCTGCGCGGTTTGCCGGGTGCGCCGGAAGCCGGTGGCATACGCTGCCACCAGTGGCTCGCGGTCAAGACGTACGGCCAGCCGCTTGGCACGTTGCAGGCCCAGGTCACTCAATGATGGATCCTTTGCATCGTCGGTCGCTTTCTCGGCGTGGCGCACGACGATGAAAGTGGTCACCACGCTGTCCGTGGCCGGCGTTGCCGTGGAGCAGGCGCTCAGCACAATGGCGAATGCGGGCAGGACGGCAGCAAGCAGGGCGCCACGCGCCAGGAAAGATCGTGTATTCCGCCCTTGCTGGGGAACATTGCTCATGGACTCTCTCTTTGCACCGCCGGGCTGGCTGGTACGGAGGTTAGTGCATGATAGTGCAGCCACGCTTGCCTGCAGCAGCCATCCCTGGTCTCACCGACAAGACTGCAACTTCAGCAGCAACGTTGCGGTAGGGACGGTCTGAACAACTCGATTCTGTCCGTGGTGAGCATGTAGTTGCCGGCTCTGGCCAAGCGTCCAGGCGTGCGCTAGTTCGATTTCCCCGCGAAAATTGTGCTTCGACAGGTTCACCACGTACGGGACATTATGGTTTCGCTGTCCGATGTCGATTACTCAAAGGCTCCGTTGTTCGTTGCGATCACTTGTTTTCTAGAAGCTTGCCGTTGTGCCAGCGATAGCGATAGACCGTGTCCAGGGTGGGGCAGCAACGTGGATCATTGGGCCCCGGCATTTTCGATTTCACCACCAGCACTTCCTTGCTGATCGCAATCGACTGCACATCGCCCCACAGGTCACCGGTTCCCGCATGCGCATAGCCTTGGTCGCGCGCAACGAAGACCTCAGCCTGGTATGACCAGTAGGTGGGCCCCAGCAGCGCGTTCTGCACGACGATCTCCGGTTTGCCGTCTGCATCCAGGTCGCCAATGACGGTATTGATCGCTTCGTAGGT
>JBDSUI010000194.1:0-9743 GCA_039927795.1 Pseudoxanthomonas sp. | reverse complement strand
ACCAGCATGGACAGGCCCATGTAATCCATCCTCGGGCGTTCGATTTTCTCGGGGCGGCCCTTCAGTTGCCGGCCGACCACGATGCTGGCGAAGATGCCAAGGGGAATGTTGATGAAGAAGATCCATTCCCAGCTGTAGTTGTCGGTGATCCAGCCACCCAGGATGGGGCCGGCGATAGGTGCGACCACGGTGATCATCGCCAACAAGGCGATGGCCTGGCCGCGCTTCTGCGGCGGGTAGATCGAGATCAGCAAGGCCTGGGTGACCGGATACATAGGCCCGGCGACGACACCCTGCAGCGCCCGCGCTGCGACCAGCATGCCCATGCTGGTTGCCAGCCCGCACAGCAGCGAGGCGATGACGAAGGCCAGCGTGGCCCACATGAAGAGCTTGCGTTCGCCAAAGCGCCTGACCATGAAGCCGGTCAGCGGCAAGGCGATGGCATTGCTCACTGCGAACGAGGTGATGACCCACGTTGCCTGGTTGGAACTGGCCCCAAGGTTGCCGGAGATGGTTGGCAGGGAGACATTGGCAATGGTGGTGTCCAGCACCTGCATGAACGAGGCAAGCCCCAGTCCAATCGTGGTCAGGACCAGATTGGGCGGGGCAAACGCCTTGGCCGGTGCTCCTGGCGTCAGCGGCAGGCCGGAAGCGTCTTCTGGTGCGGCGAGGGTGGCCATGCCGGGATCAGTTGCGTGCGGACGCAGGCAGGTTTCGTTCGATGATCCCGGTGATCAGCGCATCGGCGGCATCGAGTTGCTGCGTATAGGCGGCCGTGGTCAGTACCGGCTTGGGAGCCTTGCGTGCGGCGGGCAGCGACGAACCGGTCTGGTCGCGCACGGTCACGTTGACGCTCATGCTCAGGCCCAGACGCAAGGGATGTTCGGCCAGTTGCCCGGGATCCAGTTCGATGCGAACCGGAACGCGCTGCACGATCTTGATCCAGTTGCCACTTGCGTTCTGCGCGGGCAGCAACGAAAACGCACTGCCGGTACCCATGCCCAGGGCCGCGACCTTGCCGGTGTATTCAACGTCGCTGCCGTACAGGTCGGCGTGCACCTTGACCGGCTGGCCGATACGCATGTTGCCAAGCTGGGTTTCCTTGAAGTTGGCGTCCACCCACACCTGTTCCAGCGGCACGATGGTCATCAGGGTCACCCCCGGTTGCACGCGCTGGCCCAGTTGCACCTGGCGCTTGGCGACGTAGCCCGATACCGGCGCGACGATGGCCGAACGTTGCAGGTTCAAGTACGACTGACGGAGTTGCGAGGCCGCGACCTGGACCTGCGGTTGCTTGGCCAAGGTGGTCGCGTCGACCAGCGCACGGGTGCGCGACAGGTTGCCGCGCGAGCTTCCCAATGCGGCTTCGGCGCCGGCCAGCACATCACGCGCATGTGCCAGCTCCTCGCTGGATACCGCGCCGCTGGCGACCAGCCCGCTACGGCGCGCCACATCGGCGCGCGCCTGCGAGACTGCGACTTGGCGCGCGCGCAAGTCCGATTGCCCCGCATCGACGCTGCTGTACAGGCCGCGCACCTGGCGGACGGTGCCGGCAAGATTGGCCACCGACTGGTCATAGGCGACCTGCGCGTCGTTGGCATCCAGATGGACCAGCGCCTGGCCGGCCTCCACCTTCATGCCGTCATCGGCATCGATGCTGATGACCGTGCCGCTGGTCTGCGGCACGATGCTGACCACGTTGCCTTGCACGTAGGCATCGTCGGTGTGCTGGTGCCAGCGCGCGTAGAGGAAGTAGTAAGCCAGCCAGGCGAGGCTGCCCACGACCAGCACCGTGGCCACGATCAGCAGGGCGCGCTTGCGGCTGTTGCGTGGCGGCGCAACCGGGGCGGCGACCGGGATGAACGCTTGGGGATTGATCTGCGACGTCATGGGGTAACCACGTTAGGGGCGATGGGGGTGGTGGGTGGTGCCAGCACCAGGCCGCCGCCTAGGGCGCGATCCAGGTCAATGCCGGCGTTGAGGCGCTGTGCCTGCAGGCCGGCGATCTGCTGGTCCAGCTGCAGCAGTGGCCGTTGCGCCGCCAGCACATCGAGCTGCGTGCCCAGGCCGGCGCGGTAGCGTGTCTGGGCCAGGTTCCACGCGGCCTTCGCTGCCGTCAGCGCGCGCTGCGAGGCGGTGATCTGCTGGTCCAGCGAGCGCGCCATCTGCAGGGCATCGGTGACTTCATGCAGCGCGCCGACCAGCGACTGGTTGTAATTGGCCACGGCCAGGTCGTAGTCGGCAACGCTGGCGTCGAGCTGTCCGCGCAGGCGGCCACCCTCGAAGATCGGCAGGCTGATCGCAGGCCCGCCCAGGCCTAACAACGCATCGCTGCCGAACAGGTCCGACAGTCCACCCGAGGCCAGGCCGACGATGGCGCTTAGATTGATGGCGGGCTTGAAAGAAGCCTTGCTGGCGTCAATACCGCGGCTGGCTGCTTCCACGCGCCAGCGCGCGGCCACCACGTCGGGCCGGTGCCCCAGCAGCTCGCTGGACATCACGGAGGGGATCGCTGGGGTGCCGGCCTGCAGCACGGTTGGACGGGTGATGGCCAGACCGCGATCCGGTCCCTGGCCCATCAATGCCGCCAGCGCGGTGCGGGCCAGGTCGATCTGCTGCTGCGCAGCCTGTGCCTGTTGTTGCGCGCTGGCAATGGTGCTTTCGGCCTGGCGCAGCTGTATCTGATTGTCCAGGCCGGCCTTGACGCGTTGCTCGCCCAGTCCGCGCAGGCTTGCAGCGCGCTGGTGTTCGCGGGTGGCTACTTCCAGCGAAGCCTCGGCCTGGGCCAGGCCAACATAAGCACGGGCGATGCTGGAAGCCAGGGTCAGGCGCGCCGCCTGCGCATCGATTTCCGCCGCCCGGACCTGACCCACCGCCGCTTCGTACTGCGCACGTTTGCCGCCCCACAAATCCAGGCCGTACTTGAAGTCGAGCATCAGCACGGTGCTGCCCAGGTAAGCGCCGCCTTCCGGCGGGGGAATCAGCGTTTCGGGCAAGTGCACGCCCGAATACTGGCCACTGGCAGCCAGCGTGGGTTGGCGCGCTGCATCGGCCAGTCCGGCCTGCGCGCTGGCCTTGCGCAATCGCGCATCCGCTGCAGCCAACGAGGGCGTGCCCTGTAATGCCTCGGCAATCAGCGCATCAAGTTGCGGGTCGCCGAGCGCTTTCCACCAGTCCGGTTGTGGGAAATCCGCATCACTCAGTTCGTACTTCGAAAAACTGCGGCTTGAAGTGAGGGCGTCTGCATCCAGTGGACGTGCGTTGGGCGCCAGGACGTGGCTGCTGGCGCATCCGGTCAGCAGCAAGGCGACCATCAGCGTGGATACGGCCGGCCAGCGCGCGTGCCAAAGGGTGGGGGTGCGCATGCAGGCTCAGTCTTCGGAAGCGGAGTGGGTGGGGGCGCTGGAAGGCGTCAGGTTCTGCAACACCTGGCCCAGCATCTGCACCAGGTGTTCGCGCTGGCCAGTGTCCAGGCCGTGCATGGCGCGGTCACCCACCACGTGCGCGCAATGCCGGATGTCACGCCACAGGACCAGGCCCGCCTCGGTCAGCACGATATTCAACGCGCGGCGGTCGCTGGGATCGGCGACGCGCTTCAGCAGGCCGCGTGCTTCCAGCCGGTCCAGCAATCGGGTCATGGCACCGGGATTGAGCTGTGCCAGACGGGCCAGCTCGGTGACGCCCGCGGACGAATCCACGGCCAGGTGCTTGATGGTGATGAACTGGCTATAGGTCAGGTCGTGGCCGGCGCGGGCCATTTCGCGGGCCATTTCGGCCCACATGGCGTCGCGGGCCTGGCGGAACATCAGGCCAAGATTGGCTTCCAGTGGAGAGGCGGCGGGATTCATGGCGGGCAAATATCCTCGCCGATGAAATAGTTGTCAATGCAAATATTGTTGCAGCAATGAAATGCTGCGTCGCGCATTGCTGGACAACGTCAGGTGGCGCGCCGGTGGCTTCAGCAGGCAGCTGCCGCAGCAGGTAATGCGGGCCATGAAGGCGTACAGACCACCGACAGCGAGCGCCGTCCGCATGGCTCAGGGACGCTGCAGCACCAGCTCCATCACGAACTTGCTGCCGAAGAAGGCGAGCAGCAACAGGACCATCGCCACCAGGGTCCAGCGCACCGCTTTGACCCCGCGCCAGCCATACCGCCAGCGACCCAGCAGCAGTGCGCCGAAGGCCAACCACGACAGCACACTGAGCACGGTCTTGTGCACCAGATGCTGGGCGAACAGGTTCTCGACGAACAGCACGCCGGTCAGCAGGGTGGCGGTCAGCAGGATGAAACCCACGGCAATCGTGCGAAACAGCAGATCCTCCAGCTCGGTCAACGGCGGCAAGGCGCGCAGCCAGGCGTGGAATTCCCGGCGGCGCAACGCGCGCTCCTGCGCCCACAACATCAAGGCAAGCAGGGCCGCGACCGCCAGGGTCGCGTAAGCCAGCAAGGCCATCCAGGCATGCAGCTGCAGGCGCCAGTCCAGCCCCGGCGAAGGTTCATGGCCATAGGCGTGATACACAAACAGCAGCAACGCGGCTAGTGGAAACGACAGAACGCCCAGGCCGGCCATGCGTCCCTGCGCACCTACGGCGGTGGTCATGCTGGCCATGCCCAGGCCCACCAGTGACAGGGCCGAAAAGAAGTGCATGTCGGGGCCGCCGGGGGTACGCCATGCGACCAGCAGGTGATAGGCGCCATGCAGCAGCACACCGCCCAGCGCCGGCCACCGCCAGGCGTGGCTGGCGGCGAACCTGTCCTGGGCGACCGCCCGCAGCAGCAGCCCGGTGGCGAGCAAATAGAGGGCGATGGCAACAAGAGAGATCCACATGCCTGCAGTTTGGCATAGCGCGTGGTTTCCGAGAACCGTTCTCGATTGCGCGATAGTCGCTGACCGCTGCCGTTATACTTCGGGTTCTTTCGGCAATGGTTTTCCCAGCATGTTCGAGTCCCTCACCCAGCGTCTATCCGGCACCATCGAGCGCCTTCGCGGCCGGGGCCGCCTGAGCGAGGAAAACATCCGCGAGGCGACCCGCGAAGTGCGCATCGCGCTGCTGGAAGCGGACGTGGCCTTGCCGGTGGTGCAGGCCTTGATCGAACGCATCAAGGTGCGCGCGGTTGGCCAGGAAGTGCTGAAAAGCCTGACCCCCGGCCAGGCCCTGATCAAGATCGTTCGCGACGAGCTCACTGCGGTCATGGGTTCCACCGCCAGCGACCTCAACCTCAATGTGCCGGCGCCGGCAGTCATCCTGATGGCCGGCCTGCAGGGTGCGGGCAAAACCACTACCGTGGCCAAGCTGGCCAAGCACCTGAAGGAAAAGCGCAAGAAGAAGGTGATGGTGGTCAGTGCCGACGTCTATCGTCCGGCCGCCATCGAGCAGCTGAAGACGCTGGCCGAGCAGGTTGACGTGCTGTTCTTCGCCTCCGATGCCTCACAGAAACCGGTGGATATCGTCAAGGCGGCCATTGTGGACGCGCGCAAGTCGTTCGCCGACGTGCTGATCGTCGATACGGCCGGCCGCCTGGCCATCGACGAAGCGATGATGGCCGAGATCAAGGCGCTACACGCCGCAGTCAATCCGGTGGAAACCCTGTTCGTGGTCGATTCAATGACCGGCCAGGACGCCGCGACCACCGCCAAGGCATTTTCCGAGGCACTGCCGCTGACCGGCGTGGTGCTGACCAAGACCGACGGCGATGCGCGTGGTGGCGCCGCGCTGTCGGTGCGCTATATCACCGGCAAGCCGATCAAGTTCATCGGCGTGGGCGAAAAGCCCGATGGCCTGGATATCTTTCATCCCGATCGCGTGGCCAGCCGCATCCTCGACATGGGCGACGTGTTGTCGCTGGTCGAACAGGTTGAGCAGAACGTCGACCAGGACAAGGCAGCCAAGCTTGCCGCCAAAGTCGCCAAGGGCAAGAAGTTCGACCTCAACGACATGCGCGACCAGCTGGAGCAGATGCAGAACATGGGCGGCATCAGCGGCTTGATGGACAAGCTGCCCGGCATGGCGCAGGTGCCTGACAGCGTCAAGCAGCAGGTCACCGGCAAGGAAGTCCCGCGCATGGTCGCGATCATCGGTTCGATGACCAAGAAAGAGCGTCGCAAGCCCGACCTGCTCAATGGTTCACGCCGTGCCCGCATCGCGCGCGGTTCCGGAACCACGCCGGCCGACGTCAACCGCCTGCTGAAGCAGTACCAGCAGATGGAAAAAATGATGGGCAAGCTGGCCGGCGGCGGCATGAAGGGCCTGATGCGAGGCATGAAAGGAATGATGGGCGGACGCGGCGGCGGCCTGCCGCCGTTCCGGTGAGTGTTCGTTGACTGTGGCGCTGCTAAACGGGTTGCCGGCCAGCGCCGAAGACCTGCAAGCGCTGGCCTTGGTCAACTATGGGCATTTCACCTCTATCCAGGTGCGTGACCATGCCGTGCAGGGTCTGGAACTGCACCAGAAACGCCTGCTTGCCGGCACCCGCGAGCTGTTCGGCACCGAACTGGATTTCAGGGCCGTGCGAGCGCAGATGCGCGCGGCAGTCGCCGAGCGCCCCGATTGCACGCTGAGGGTCACCGTCTACTCGCGCCAGTTCGATTACCGCGCGCCTGCCCAGGCCTGTGAGCCGGACGTGCTGGTCACGCTGGGCGCCGCGTCGCCACCGCGCACACTCCCGCTACGGGTGAAATCTTTCGATTTCCTGCGACCTCTGCCGCATATCAAGCATGTGGGTACGTTTCCCCTGTTCCATTACCGGCGCCAGGCAATCGCGGCGGGCTTTGACGACGCCCTGTTCGCCGATGACCAGGGTCTCATTTCAGAAGGCTCGATATGGAACCTGGGCTTCTGGCAGCACGGCAGTGTGGTCTGGCCGCAGGCCCCGGCCCTGCGCGGTACGGCCGAGCGCCTGCTCCAATCGGCGCTGGAGCGGCAAGGTGTTGCCCAGGTGATCCGAGCAGTCAGTCTGGCCGAGATGCCGGAATTTGAAGCGGCCTTTGCCTGCAATGCAGGTGGCATCCAACCCATCGCGGCTATTGATGAGACTGCTTTTGCCGCGGCCCATCCGGGCATGGCCGCGCTTCGTGCGGCCGCAGCCCTGACCCCTTGGGAACCGCTTTGACGAGGCGTCGGGGTTTCCTTCCCTAATTCAATGGCTTAGAATTGTCGGTTCACCGCGCCGCAATGGCGACTGGGCAACACAGGAAAGCATCACAATGGTCAAGATTCGCCTTACCCGTGGCGGCGCCAAGAAGCGTCCCTTCTACCACATCATCGTCACCGATTCGCGCAGCGCGCGCGACGGCCGCAATATCGAGCGCCTGGGTTATTACAACCCCGTTGCCTCGGGCGCAGAGAAGCGTATCGAACTGAACACTGCACGCGTCGACCATTGGGTTGGCCAGGGCGCGCAGATGACCGACAAGGTCCGCAACCTGTACAAGGAAGCGGGCAAGGTCGTCGCGGCGCAGGCTTCGGCCTGATCCGGCTGGGCGGCGTCTCCAGCGCCGCCCCTTCCCTATGAGCAATAACGAACGTCGGATTCTGCTGGGCAGGATCGTCGGCGCCTTTGGCATACGCGGGCAAATCAAGATCGAGTCCTGGACCGAGCCGCGCGACGCGATCTTCCGCTACCAGCCGTGGATCCTGGTCGACGCCGCCGGCAATGAGCGCGAGTACAGCGGCGCACGCGGCAAGGAATCAGGCAAGCATCTGGTCGCCGAATTCCCCGGCGTGGACGACCGCAACGTGGTCGAGGCGATGCGCGGCACCGATATCTATGTGTTGCGTTCGGCGCTGCCGCCGCCCAAGCCGGGCGAGTTCTACTGGATTGATCTGGAAGGCTTCCGCGTGATCAATGTGGACGGAACCGATTTCGGTACCGTTTCGCATCTGTTTTCCACCGGCGCCAACGACGTGCTGTTCCTTCGCGGCGACCGCGAGCGGATGGTGCCCTTTGTGGAGCCGGACTTCGTCAAGTCGATTGATTTCGAGGGTGGCCTGATCACGGTCGACTGGGATCCGGATTTCTGATGCGTGTTGACGTGGTCAGCCTGTTCCCCGAATTCATCGCGCAATGTGCCGGTTTCGGCGTGGTGGGCCGCGCCCAGGAACGCAAGCTGCTTTCCCTGCATGGCTGGAATCCACGCGATTACGCCGACGGCAACTATCGGCGCGTCGATGACCGGCCTTTCGGCGGCGGGCCCGGCATGGTGATGATGATCGAGCCCTTGCAGGCCTGTCTGCTAGCGGCGCGCGCCGCCGATGCAACGCCGGCACATGTGATCTACCTGACGCCGCAAGGCCAGCCGCTGAACCAGGCAAAGGTGCGCGCGCTGGCGGCGCGACCGCGCCTGGTCCTGCTCTGCGGGCGCTACGAGGGCGTGGATGAGCGCCTGGTCGCAGGCGCGGTGGACGAAGAGATTTCCATTGGCGACTACGTGCTGTCCGGGGGCGAACTGGCTGCAGCCGTACTGATCGATGCGGTTACCCGCTTGCAGGCCGGGGTGCTCAATGACGCAGAGTCGGCTGCACAGGACAGTTTCGAGCCTGACGCAGGCGGACCGAATCCGGGCCAGGCGCTGCTGGATTGCCCTCATTTCACCCATCCGGCCAGCCACGCACTGGGCGAAGTGCCTGCCGTCCTGCGCTCGGGCGACCACGCCGCCATCGCCCGCTGGCGCCGGCAGCAGGCACTGGGCCGCACCTGGCTGCGGCGACCCGAATTGCTGGACGAGGCCGCATTGTCCAAGGCCGACCGGGCCTTGCTGCAGGCATTCCGCGAAGGGTGGCGCCAAGACGGCCAGAACAAGGCCTGAACCCTCGCGCGGAAAGGCAAATTCCGGTACCATGCCCGGCTCTCGGCCGTTCCACGCCTTGAACCCACAATAATATCGTGCAGCACAATTCGGTGACTGCATCAGTTTCCCGCTGTCAAACGACACGCCCACGACACTCAATACGGTGCCACCATGACCAAGCTCAATATGAACATCCTGGCTGATTTCGAAGCCGCCCAGATCAAGCGCGAACTGCCCGCTTTCGGCCCCGGTGACACCGTTGTGGTGAACGTGAAGGTCAAGGAAGGCACCCGCGAGCGCGTCCAGGCCTATGAAGGCGTGGTCATCGCCAAGAAGAACGCCGGCCTCAACTCCGCCTTCACGGTGCGCAAGATTTCGCACGGTTTCGGCGTCGAGCGCGTGTTCCAGACTCACAGTGCGACCATCGATTCGGTTGAAGTGAAGCGCCGTGGCAAGGTCCGTGCCGGCAAGCTGTACTACCTGCGCGATCTGGAAGGCAAGAAGGCGCGCATCAAGGAAGACCTGGCCGCCTACGCCAAGGCGAAGGCGGCAGCCGCGGCCAAGTAATCCTTCCGGATTGCCTGCGCCGATGTGTGCAACGGCCGCCGCAAGGCGGCCGTTTGCGTTTTTTGCACCAAGCAAGCGAGATTCTGCACCGTTCGCTGGTGGTCCCAGAGCGGCACAGGTAGACGCTGTTCATACGCGCACCTCTGGGCAGCACACGTATGCGGGCACGCATTGCATGCACGTTGCGGTGCTAACGTTTGTTGTCGTCTCCTGCATCCTGCAACCGTGACCCAGCATCAACCCGCTCCGATTCCTGCCACGAGCGTTCGCCTCGACCTGTGGTTGTGGGCGGCACGCTTCTTCAAGACCCGCAGTGTCGCCCGCCAGGCGATCGAAACCGGCAAGGTCGACGTCGCCGGTCAACGCGCGAAGGCCGCACGCGCGTTG
>JBDSUI010000193.1:0-20570 GCA_039927795.1 Pseudoxanthomonas sp. | reverse complement strand
GTGCAACACCCCTGAGAGTTTTTCAAGCCGTTCGATCGGGGTCTGGTAGCCATAGCGTTTCCTGGGTCGTGAGTTGAGTTTTTGGGCGGCGTGATTGCAGTCCTTTTGTCGCACGCGTGCAAGGCTCTTCCGCTTTCGGAAATATTGCCTCAACAGGCCGTTGAAGTTCTCATTGCTGCCGCGCTCCCAAGGGCGGTGGGGATAGGCAAAGTAGCAGCCTACGCCGGTGGCCTCTTCAAGTGCCTTGTAGCCGTGAAACTCGGTTCCGTTGTCCCACGTGATGGTCTTGAAGGGTAGACCGCTGTGGCGAATGAGCTTCAGCGCGGCGCGGTTCACTGCGGTCACGGTGCGGTGCCGCAGCTTCTCGACCAGCGCCAGGCCTGAGCTTCGCTCGACCAGGGTAAGGAGACAGTCGCGTTCGCTGGCGGCGCCCATGACGGTATCGCCCTCCCAGTGGCCGGGCTCCTGCCGTGATTCCACGGCCTCAGGTCGGGTGTCGATCATGGGCTTGCCCTGCAGGCGACCACGCTTTTCAGGCCCAAACGTGCGTTTGCGTCGGCGCTTGCCGCCTTGTCTCAAGTGACGGTAAAGGCCGCCGCCCTGACGTTGATCTTTGCGTACGTGGCGGTAGATCGTGACATGGGGGATCTGCACGCTCACCGCATCACGCGATGCATCGGCGATCTGCTCGGGGCTCCATTGTTCTTGCTGCAACTGCTGCTCGATCCAGTCATACACCTCCGACGGGTGATGCTTGATTTGGCGACAGCGGCTGCGCCGCCCATTGGCATGCTCCTGGGCCTTGCTCGGTACATACAGCGGCCGCGGTTTGTGCCGATCAATGGTTGCATTGCGCCTGACTTCCCGGCTAATCGTGCTTGGGGAGCGTTGCAGTGCGTCGGCGATACGGCGCATCGACCACCCCTGCCGTTTCAATGCGGACAGGGTGTATCGTTCGGCTTCGGTGAGCTGGTAGTACATGAGGGATCGTCTCTTGCCGGAGTGATCCCCCCCCAGTCTGCCAGCTCACCTCTTCGTATTCCGGTGGGGCAGGTGTTGCACTTACTTTGTTAACCTGCGGGGCCTAACAATTCATTCAAGCCGAACCCGCATCAGGGCGGCGCCTGAGTGCAAGCCTTCGGCTATATTCGCACCCAGTCGCCGCCCCGCTGCGGGTCGGCTTGATTCAGGCGTTAGGCTGCGTGTTGCGCACTACGCAACGTTCCGCTAGACTGGGCCATGATCAAGACGATCCGGCACAAAGGCCTATCTAAGCTCTTCGAGAGTGGAAGCACGGTTGGCGTCCAATCAAGTCATGCCAAACGCCTCAGGCTACAACTTGCGGCTCTGGATACGGCGCAAGTCATTGATGATATGGATATCCCCGGCTTTGGCTTGCACCCACTCAAAGGCAAGCTCAAAGGTCGCTGGTCAATTTGGGTCAATGGCAACTGGCGCCTGACTTTTGAATTCAAAGACGGAAACGTCTATGTACTTGACTACGAGGACTATCACTAATGGCAATGCACAACCCTCCACACCCTGGTGAGTTCATCACCGGCATTTATCTTGAGCCCAATGGCATCAGTGGTCGGGAGCTGGCCGCAAAACTGGACGTTGCGGCATCCACGCTTAGTCGCGTGTTGAATGGATCTAGCCGCATTACGCCTGAGATGGCACTACGCTTGTCCAAGTCCATTGGCCGTTCTCCCGAGAGTTGGCTGACCATGCAGGACAGCCATGATCTTTGGCTTGCTAAGAGGAGCGTCGACCTCAAGCGGGTAGAGAAGCTAGAACTGCGCGCAGCCTAACTAATCGCTCAAGCCGAGACCGCTTCGCGGCTCGGCTTAAGCGGTGACTTGTACCATTACGCCAAGCCGCGCAGCGGTCCGGCTTGACTCAGGTGTTAGGCTGCCAGGAACGTTAAATGCTTCAATTTGGGCTCAGCATCGTTGGTTTACTGGCATCTCTCATGGCGGCGCTGCTTTGGCTTCGCAGGCGACGCGGACCTGGCGTTTCCTTGGAAACGTCTGCTGCGACGACTTGGTTAAATTTTCGCCGCTTGGTAGCTTTTCTGTTCGCGCTCCTTCTCGCAGGTGGGTCGATCTACAACTTCAATAAAGCCATCGAAGAACGAAGCTTCCTGCCTTTCGCTATTGCGCTCGCCACTGATGGCTTCGCGATGGTGTTCGTTCTCTTCGGCATCTATGGTGGGTCGCCAAAGCGCGGGGGATATTGGCAGGCCATCGATAAAGAGCAAACACTGTTAGATCACGAGCGCAGAAAGGAGAAATATGGCTGGCGCTGGTGAGCCTAACAATTCTTCCAAGTCGAACTTGCTCCGTTCCAGTAAATGCGTGGCATAAAAAGCCTTCCACGCATTTTCCTCCACTACACACGTCGGCTTAATTCAGGCGTTAGGCCTTGAGGAAACATTTATGCGGCTCAACTCGCTAATACTTCTACTTTGCACCATCTCCTTTGGTGCGTGCGCTGCAGAATTGCCAGAGGCAGCACCGCGTGAAAACGCAGCCGATTCAACATTGACGCTGCCCAATGAGAGAGAGGCCACTGCCTCGATCGTCAAGATGATGGATCTAGCAGATACACTCGCGGAGATGAAGGTCACCACTACTGTCAAGCTTGGTACTTGCATACCTGCGATAGATGCACATCATCCTGGGCAAGTTGCTTGCACAGTTTCGGTAAAACTCGGGGCCGGCACTTCTGAGACGCAAGCGGATTTTTACCGTCAAGGTAACGAATGGGTCGCGCAGCCAAGCAGTTCGCAAGACAAGCTCCCGTTTCCTGATCCAGCGCTATGAAGGCCTAACAATTCATTCAAGCCGAACTTGCTTCGCAAGTCGGCTTAATTCAGGCGTTAGGTCCCGCACACAATGACCCGTAAATCCAGATTTATCTCAGCGTTTCTGATAACTATGTCGGCGGCGGCTATTGCCAATGCGGTTCCGTACTTTGGGACTCGCGGGGCATATCAATACGATGGGCAAGAGGTTGCAGGATTCCCGTACTCCTTTCACAGGATCGGCGGCGATTGCTCGCCGGACCCATGTGACACGTACAACTTCAATGTCGGGTACTTTTCGGCAGATCTAGCACTTGCACTAGCGTGCGCCTTGGCGGTTGGTTTCGCGGCGACGAGGACGGGCAAAGGCCGCCATGGCGTGGCCTAACAATTCATTCAAGCCTAACCCGCTTCGTGGGTCGGCTTAACTCAGGTGTTAGGAGCATTACCTAAGGTGATTCCTGATGACAGACAGCAACTCGAGATCCAGGTTTAAGGCGAAGGTGCTACGCCCGGCCAAATCAGGCGGCGGATCTCCTTATGCGTTTGTGCTTGTACCTAAGAGTGCGAGTGAAAAGTTGCCACGACGCGGAAGGACCACTATCGAAGGCACTATCAACGGTCACAATTTCAAGACTACGCTTGAGCCTGATGGCGAATTGAGTCACTGGCTCCCGATAGTGAAAAGTCTTCTTGACGCTTCCGGTACAGAATTTGAGGACCTTGCTACATTTGAGATCATGTCTTCGAAGGAAGAATCTGAGCCGGAGATTCCAGCTGCTCTGCAGGAAGCACTAGCTGCATCCCCGCAAGCTTTGGCTGAGTGGGAAGAGACAACTACGATTGCCCGCATAGACTGGATCCACTGGATCGTTTCAGCCAAACAGACCAAAACACGACTGAAACGAATTGAAGACGCATGTGAGATGCTTTCTTCGGGAAAGCGGCGTGTGTGCTGCTTCGATCCGTCCGGCTTCTACAGTAAGGCGTTGAGTGCTCCCAAAGCTGCATGCTAGTCAAAGATTTCCTTGACTCGCCATGCGCCCGACTAATCGTTCAAGGCGAGGCCGCTTCGCAGCCTCGTTCATGCGTTATCGTGTAACAAATCGCTCGGCCGCTGCGCGTCCCGGCTTAACTGAGGCGTTGGGCCGCATATGCACATACTCGCAATCGTGTTCGTGGCCATCGCTGCACTGCTCACGCCCGTGTACTTCCATGCGTTGTACCGATTTCACGAAATTCTGCGTGTCGAACGGCCGGACCTTTTCGACAAGCGAGGCTCCCTGAGCTTCTTCTACGCGGCCTTTCCTCGTATTACCGACCCCAATGTTGGCCTTGCCGTAATCCGCGCAGCATTCGGGCCAGTCGCGCATCAGCTTCGCTCGCCCGACTCTTCGCGGTACGCTCAGCGCATACGGTTCTGCTTGGCGCTGGGCCTTCCGCTCTATCTGGCGGCGTTCGCCATACTGCAAATCGCTGCGGCCTAACAATTCATTCGAGCCGAACCCGCTTCGTTACTTCATTCAAATATGTTGTTGTTCCACTACCACAACTCACCGATCAGCACGTTGCGGGTCGGCCTAATTCAGGCGTCAGGTGTGCATGATGGTTGCATCGCTTCGGAAGTGGGCCAAGAACCTAAAACTTCAAACAATGGTGGTGTACTTCGCTGCACGCGACCCACGTACACCTTGGTTGGTTCGATTGATTGCCATGTCCGTAGCTGCATACGCGCTGAGTCCCATTGACCTTATCCCGGACTTCATTCCGGTTTTGGGCTACTTAGACGATCTAATTCTTGTGCCGCTTGGACTTGCACTTGTCCTACGCCTAACTCCAGCCAATGTTATGGCGTCTGCAAAAGAGCAAGCTTTGGCCGCTTCCGAAAGACCAGTGAGTCGCCGAATGGTCGTTGTCATCGTCGCACTGTGGGCTTTGGCTATCGGTTGGGTTGCTTGGTGGTCATATCGCCGCTTGCACAGCTAACTATTCGTTCAAGCCGATACCGCTTCGCGACCTCGCTTGTTGCGCTATCGTTTGGCACACCGCTCGGCCGCTGCGCGTCCGGCTTAGCTCAGCTGTTAGGCGGCTGCTGGGTAAGAATTGGTGGTTGTTCTTTCTTCGGCGAGATCGCGCAAGTTCCAGCGCCGGTTTCGGTAAGCACTTGATCTGATGGTAGTGAGGTTTGCGCCGTTCCTAGGCTTTCGACATCGTCGGTGTTGGCCTCAACCCGCGTCGGGCGATCCTGGTAATGCTTCAGGCCCAGGTTGCTGATACTGTTCGGGCGAGGGACGGTTTCGGGCGGGCGGTGAGGTCGGGTAATGGCCAGCACCTCCTGGCAATTCACTCAAGCCGAACTTGCTTCGGCTCGGCAAAAGCGTGGCAAAAAAGAAGCTTGCCACACTTGTGGCTCCACTACGCGAGTCGGCTCAATTCGGACGTTAGGCAATGTCATGGCAGATGATCAAGACATCAAACGCTACTTCAGCGGACCCATTTATAGAGTTCTGTCTGCTCTCTTCGGACTATTCCTGATTGGCGTCGGCATTTACGCGATATTTTTTGGTGTTGTTGGTCTATTCGCCCGCGTAAGTCTTGGCCTGGTCATTACCGTGCTTGGCGCCGAAACACTGTGGTCATCTGTTCAATCCAAACAGTCGTGGCTTGCCAAGCTTGGGCCTTTTATTTGAGCGGCTGCCATTGCCTAACTGTTCGTTCAAGCCGACACCGCGTCGTAGCTTTACCTTTGCGCCTACGCTACGCTAGCGCAAAGCTTTCGCCACTGCGCGGCGCGGCTTAACTCAGGTGTTAGATGTGATGAGCAATTTCAAGTGGCTACTGGCAGGAGCTCTTACTGCAGCAACGGTGATTGCACCATTGGTCGCTGCTGAGCCGATTGCCTTCACACCTGAGAATGGATTTGGCGGAGAGAGTGTGGGCGCAGGGTCGCTCAAGCTGTTACTCGGAAAGCCACGTGCATTTCATGTCACGAGCAACGGAAGCAAGCTACCCGACGGCACGTTCCGGCTTGATCAAACCATCACGTTTGAGGGAGAAACGCCCAAAGTTCGTTTCTGGATTCTCACAGCAATCGGGGACAGCCACTACACAGCAACACTGAGTGATGCTGCCGGGCCAGTCAAAGGCTTCACTTCCGGGTCTCACCTTTCTTTGCATTACAGGGTCAAGGGTCCGCTGGTCATGCACCAAGAGCTGGAACTCTCCCTGGACGGGCGGACAATAGACAACGTCGGCGTCATCACGCTTCTTGGGATTCCGGTCGGTCATATGCACGAGACAATTACGCGCAAAGTACCCAGTATCACATCTAACTATTCGTTCAAGCCGAGACCGCTCCACGGCTCAGCTTAAGCAGTGATTTGTACCACTACGCCGAGCCGCGCAGCGGTCCGGTTTAACTCAGGTGTTAGGTGCCATGAACAAGTCTGCCGCGACGTTCTTGTTTGCAGTGCTCGCGGCACTCTGCGTCACATCGTGCGGTCCAGATAAGCAATCAAGTGTTCCTGAGCGAACCGCAGATGACGTGGCAGGCGCTCAAACCTCAGCTAGCTTGTCGCAATCATTGCCCGTCCATGTCCGTACCCTCGTGGAGGCCACCCGCGCCAGAACGTCTATCGGTGAGATCTACGATCCAAGTTATTTCACGATCCCATACCCGGGCGGTGACGTTCCCAATGATCGAGGCGTCTGCACCGACGTTGTGGTTCGCGCCTACCGTGTGATTGGGATAGACCTTCAAGTTCAAGTTCATGAAGACATGCGCGCCAACTTCAAGCTCTATCCAAAGCTTTGGGGGCTGAGAGGAACGGACAGGAGCATCGACCATCGCCGCGTCCCCAATCTTGAAACGTTTCTGCAACGCAAAGGCGCAGCGCTACCTCCCACCAATAGCGCTGGCGACTACAAACCTGGTGATTTGGTCACATGGCGTTTGAACAACAACTTGCCACATATCGGCATCGTGTCAGACCGACGAGTGCCAAGAAGCGATAGGCCCTTGATCCTGCATAACATCGGGGGTGGCACTTCAGAAGACGACATTCTCTTCAGCTATCCAGTTGTTGGACACTTCCGCTACTACCCGGACGGCACCTAACTAATCGTTCAAGCCCAGACCGCTTCGCGGCTCGGCTAACGCGGTATCGTGTGCCACGCCCACGAGCTTCGCTATCTGCTGGCGGGTGAGCCTGCCCAGCTCTGGCAATAGCGCGGGGCTGATGGCCTGGAAGATCGGGCCCATGCCTTTGGAGGAACGTAGGGCCGGTGTGGCATGTTCCTTCAACAGGCTTTGCATCGCTGCGTCGATGGCCGCCAGTTCGCGCTTCAGTGCGGCAATCGTGCGGGCCATCAACGGCGCACGGCCGGCGAGGTCAGCGCGAGCTGCTGCTTCTGTGCCTGCAAGGTGACCACCACCTGCCCGAGTCGGCGCAGCCAGTCACGCGGCTCACGCTGCCAGCGTGGTGTTGCTTCATGGCAACGCATGCCGTCGTGGAAGAGTCGCGCTTTGAGCGCCAGTAAAGCGGCATCGAGGGCATCGGTCTTGGCCACCTATCCGGTGGCACGGGTAGAGTCCGGCGCCTGTCGCGGGTTGACCCGGCAGATCCACAGGCCGGCATCGCAACACGCTTCCAGCAGGGCCTCCTCATAACCCGGCGGCTTCCACCACGATCCGTGGGGCCTCCCGCTTTGCCGGGCGCGCGACCCGCTTGCCAATACCGACTTGGGTGTTGGCAAAAGACTTACGCCACGCACACCAGCCACGGCCAGATCAAGCATGGCCTTGCTCACCTCAATCCCGACCGCTATTGTCATCCCGATTCTCCGATACAGTATGAAGGGTCGAGAGCATCACGCCCGAGGCCCACGCTTATCAGTTCGAGGGAAACCTCGTCCAACTGTCCGGGCGCAGGGCGTGAGATCCGGAATGTGATCCATGCTGAATACGGTGGTGCTACACCGGGGCGTTATCGGATGCACATGCCGGGAGTCTCGACAACTACAGTAGGTCAATCGAGAGACATAAGGCGTTGGGTGGCTAATCATGCGCATCACTTGTCGCGATTCTATTGCAATAGCTGTGGCAACGGCGGTAGCCGTAGTTATTGCGGGTTGCGCTTCACTGAGAGGAACAACAAACATGTACGGTTTGATCGGAAAGATGAAGATAGTGCCAGGGCAACGCGACGCGTTGATTTCGATACTCATTGACGGCGTCAGTGGCATGCCGGGCTGTCTTAGCTACATAGTCGCGCAAGACCCAACTGATGCTGATGCCATATGGGTGACTGAAGCGTGGGAGAGCAAAGAGAGCCACCAAGCTTCTCTGTCGCTGCCGTCAGTCCAACAAGCGATTTCACGCGGCAGGCCACTCATCACGGGTTTCGGCGAACGATTCGAGACAACGCCAATTGGCGGTCAGGGCCTTTTAGCTCGCGGCAAAGCGTTCTAACAATTCGTTCAAGGCGAACTTGCTTCGTTACAGCGAAAGCGCGTTAGGAAAAGCTTGCCACGCTTTCGCCGCCACTGCGCAGGTCGGCTTAATTTGGGTGTTAGGCCTTATGGACAAATCGTTTGGCGATCTGCAGGAACGGTACGCACGGCTTTGTGGACTGCTGGGGCCACACATGCCGCGGTATTCCTCGCAAAGCATTGTCCAAACGTCTCCCCGAGATGACGGCTCGGCGCATGTGGAGTTCGTTGACAATATGTTCAACTACGTCATAACGGAGCGAGGCTCCGAGCTGAAACGAAAGATCGCTCAAAGCGAAGATGAGCTGCTCTTCTGGTTGATGGATGACGTTACAACGGGCATTGCCTTGCAATTCGAGAGTACGAATAGACTTCTGAGAGAGGATTTTCGGCGTCAATACTTCTCAAAAAATGTCGAGCTATTGACTCGCCTCAGCCCAGAATGGGGACTTCGGAAGGCCTCTGAATACCAACAGATTCTTAGCGAACATCCTTATCGAGATGAGGCCTAACTGATCGTTCAAGCCGAGGCCACCTCGAGGCTCGGCTAATGCGGTATCGTGTACCACAGGGCCGCGCCGCGGCGCAGTCCGGCTTAAATCAGGTGTTAGGTGGCCCCATTGAATAGGTCCGATTCGTGAAGAAGAGCTTGGTGATTTCATTGATTACAGCGGTCGTGGCCTTCTTCGTTTTATGTTTTGTGTTCTCTGGCAAGCCAGATAATGCGGGGTTGCTTGCTTCACTGGATCCCATGGAGGCAGTGATGGGTCTTTCGTTCGCCCTATCATTTGCTGCAGGCCTGCCAACGACTGCTGCGGTGATTGTTTCCATCGCAGTGCTCGCGTCAGTTCCGGCTGCAGTGTTTTTGATCGCACGTCGATTTCTTCGTCGTTTTGACGGTTAGGTGTTCTGTGAGAACACGATGGCGCTTGCGGCCATGAGCCACCTGGCAGTTTCGTAAGGAAACCCCTGTCAACACCAGAGACGACGCGCTCTTGCTTTTTAGCTCTGGGGCGACCGATTTCGTTCCTTTTTGCATTGCGTGTTGCGTGTCGGCTTGAGCAGATTCAACCCGTGCCCGACTGCATTTCCGTAAACGGCCTTGTTGGACGCCGTGTCGCGCGTCCGGGCCAAGGTAAAAACCGCACCCTGAGGCCTCATTCATTCATCGGCATTGCCGATGCGGCGGGGATCGATGGCTGCACCTGATGGCGCCGAACAGTTAGCCAGGCTCTTTCCAGGTTGGTCTGACCCATTGTTGGCTTGCTCGCGCTGACGGTGGAATCAATTCATGGTGTTGCTTCGCGTCGACTGGCGGGCCGCTGCACCATGGGATGCTTGAGCCACGCTTCGGCGTCGTAATGCTTGCCGCGTGCCAGCATGGCGCACAGTTAAGCTGCGTCTGGCTGCGGAATAGGAATGGACTGCTGCCGGTTCAGTAGGCACCACCCTGGTCTAATCGCATGTGCTGCTCGAACTGTACCGGACGGTGACGACGATGGATGAGGCTCAGACAAGCCGCGGTCGAATTCCGTGTTCCAGGCCGATGGCTCAGTGCACCAGACTGTGGTGCCAACTGCCAGTGCGTGCGGCGGGCGGCTGGAAGCGTGAACCAACTTCATCCACACGGTGCGTGAGAGAATTGTTTTGACGAAGTCGAACAGACTTTAAACATTTCGATGTCGTGAGCGGGACGCGTCGTGTAATTCACATGGGCTAACGGCATGCTGTTGGAAAGTTGAAATCACTGGTGCCGAGACGGGTCAGTCTTAACTTCTATCCAATCCAATCTTCTGTTATCTATTCGGAGCAATACTCATGAGCGATATCAAAAAAGACCATAGCGTTGGTGCAGGTACGGGCGCAGTGGGCGGCGCAATCGCCGGCGGCTTGGCGGGGTCTACTGTTGGACCCATTGGTACCGTGGTGGGTGCCATTGCCGGCGGCGTGCTGGGAGCCAAGGCAGGCGATTCCATTGCCGAAGCAGTGAATCCGACGGAGTACATCAGCAGCTTCGAGAACCAGTACCGCCAGGCGCCTTACTATTCACAAGGCCGCGAGTGGAATGACTACAAGCCGGCTTACAAGTATGGCTATGACACTTACGGTGAATACCGTGGTCAGAAGTTCGACGACGTTGAAGCTGACCTTGAGCGAAAGTGGAATGCCACCCGCGCTGACTCGCGCCTGGAGTGGAATGAAGCCAAGGGCGCGGTCAAGGATGGCTGGCACTATATCGAAAACAAGCTGCCGGGTGACTTTGACCGTGACGGTCGCTGATTCAGCGCGCCTGAATCCAGCAGCTTGATGATCATGGAGCGGGCCGCCTATGCGGCCCGTTCTATTTGCGTGGAATTCGTTGGCTTCCTGCATCAACGCGGCTGTCTCATGGTCCGCACTCAATCTAACCGGTGTATCGAACTGGCGGATTGCACAGGTGTATAGGAGCTGCTTATGGAAGCTTACTGAGCCGGTGCTGCGGTTCTGCACACACCACCACTTCGCCTGGTGCGGTCACTGTGCCAACCACGCGAACTCGATCACCGGGATGGAGCCCTTGCACATTGTCTGGCGCCGGTGCTTTGCACAGGTTCCAACGCGCGGGAAGCTGTACGGCAACCGCGCCGGACGCCGTCACTATCGTGACCACGGCATTGCCGTCATAGGCCCATGGCCCAGTGTCAACTTTAGTGACCTCGCCTTGCAGGGTAGCCTGTGTACCGAGCGTCAGGGTGCCCTTCTGTGCGGGGCTCGTTGTGCACGCGCTCAGTACAAGCAAGGCGGCAGCGAGTGTTGCGTGGCGAGGAAGGGTGAACGAAGTGGGCTGGATCATGGCTGAGTCTCCAGTAGCAGGCTATGCGGCGGTAGGTTGGGGTCTGTAATTCAAGGCACGATATCGCACCTTAGCCATCCGCCGGCATGCGGAAGCGCGATGCAGCTTTACCCGCGACAGAAGCGCAGCCGAACATTTTTGGGGAATGCAGCTCGCAATCACACGTTTTAAACACTGGGTTCTGGATAGTTGCGACACACGTGGCCCAGATGATCGGTGCCTGTTGCAAAGCTGCACACCACTGGATACCTCGCGTTCCCAACAGGAGTTTTAAAGATGAAAAAATTGACCACCAGAAATGCCTTCTTTGCCGTGTGCTCGGCTTCACTGTTGTTTGCGCTGTCTGGCTGCAAGGTTGAACAGACCGAAGAAGGCAAGCTTCCCGACGTCGCAGTGACCGCAGACGGCGGCAATCTTCCCAAGTATGACGTGGAGACTGCGGAAGTTAAGGTAGGCACCAAGACCGTCGAAGTGGAAGTTCCTACCGCGACGGTAGAAATGCCGAGTGATCCGGACAACAAGGTGACCGACGAAACCGATTCTTCCAAGAAGTAAGAACCGGTAGTGTCATCACCAACAAAGGCTCCCCAAGGAGCCTTTGTTTTTTATCATTCCTGGGCCCGGGAAACGGGCGTGGCGAGACCCACGGTCACACGCAGGACGTGTGCCATCTCTCAATCATCGACGCATCGACGAATCGACGCACGCCGGTAGCTGCCCGCTTCCGTCCTCCCGATCCGCTTCATCGAGCTGGCAAGGACGATGCAGGACGCCTTCTATCCGGTTGGATTCAACCGGTATCGACCGAACTGGCGGCGTGGGACGCTGAGGACTTGTATTGGCGCTACCTGGGTGTTTTGGTCGCCTTCGATATAGCCGCCCGCGTTGCGCCGGACGATCCACGCATGGAAATTCTTGCCACAGCAGGACCTCGCCAGGCACCTTCTTTCAACGGGCTTGACCTGTGGCTGCAACGCAGTGCAGTGCGGGCGTGAACAAGGCGCCGGGGTGAGGGCTTGGTCCGCGACCCTCTGGAGGAGCTTCGGGATGAACCCATTGTTTCGGTGGCGTTGGGCAATATGCTGAGCTCAGTGGAATTGATTGAAGTGCATTCCCTGTTGCAGGGCCGCGCTTCTCACGCATCCGACCACGAATCGGTTGAGTTGCTGAGGGCATTCCAAAGGAATATCGATTCGCGCGACGCCGGTGTGTAGACCAGGGTGATGGATAGTCGAGTTGAGGCTTTGGCGGAAGCGCATGAGTACGTCTCGCAGGTGCCCCGCGTGGAGTAAACCTGCCTGGCGCTGAATCTAAGGAAGGTCTGAACAATAAACAGCGAACAGCGAACCCATAAAATCCCGTTCGTGGTGAGCCTGTCCAACCACGCTTTTCGCCGGGAAATCGAACTATCGCACGCTTGGGCGCTGGGCCAGAGCCTGTTACTACAAGCCCACCACGGACAGAATCGAGTTATTCAGACCTTCCCTGACGCTTCACCGCCAGCACGCCATCCAGTGCGAGCTGGGTCTTGAAGCCGGCCGTCTGCAGCCGGCGGGAAACCTCGCGCGGTACGTCGCGGCCGCTGGTCAGTTTGTTGGGGCTGCCCGTGTAGTGAAACAGCCGGCCGCCACTGCGCAGCACGCGGGCGATCTGTGCGTAGAAATCGCCCGAGTACAACTCACCGGCGATTCCGAAGCGGGGCGGGTCATGCAGCACCGCATCCACCGAGGCTTCTGGCAGTGACCGGATGGCCTGGGCCACATCGCCATGCACAAGCTGCAAGCGGCTCGCGTTTTCAGGCGCATCCGGATCGGGCGACCAGGGGTTCACGGTGCGCAGCCAGAGCACGTCGGCATTCTTTTCGAACGACTGCAGACGCGTCACGCCGTCTGCCAGGCAGCAGGCTGCGAAATAGCCCAGGCCGCCACAGGTATCGAGCACGGTCTTACCCCGTGGTTCGACCAGCGCGACCTTGCGGCCGGCGTCATCGATGGGCGATATTTTCGCGCTCACCAGCATCTTGACGCCGTCAATTTCAAACGTGGGCGGACCCCACTCAGTGGGCACCAGTTTGATCAGCGAGCCGTTGAATCGCGAGAGCGGCGTCCAGTCGTCGCCGTCGAAATAGTAGATGGTGCGGTCCCTGAGCTTGCCCGGATACGGCAGGGCTGCACCTTGCCAGGTCCAGTGCTCGGCGGTCAGCGTGGCCGTGCCCTGACTGCGTGCCAGATCCAGCGAGCCGGTCCAGCTGTTGCGGTCGGCGCGGCGCGCGGCGAGCAGGGCTGCGCCAGTGTCTTGGGTCAGCAGGGGGCCGGGGGCAGGGGACATCGGTGGGCAGCAGGCGAGGGCCAGTCATCGTAACCGAACGCATCGCCGCGGTTGTACTGCGACAACTTTGCACGGGTCCATTCCAGCCCCGCGCCTGTGTCGTAACGCTCTCAGGTTCTTTGGTAATCGGCCTTCAAGCCCGCAGCAGTGACCAACTCATCCAGCGTCGCACGTGCGATGTCCAGCAGTGCGGAAAGTTTAAGGGGATCGTCCCAGTCGCTGTCGGCGGGCTTGCCGCCCTGGAACAGGTGATTGCGCACCAGCCTCAGCAGCAGGGTCACCTTCTGCAGCTCGAATTCGGTGTCGGCAAACTGCAGTTCCTGCCACCCAAGGTGCGCGTTGGCGGTAACCACTTGCTGGCGTGGACGGGCCTTGATCAACCCAAGCGCCGCGTTGCCAGGCGTGTACTTGTTGCGGTTGCGCTTGACGAACATGTCCCAGTTGGGCTCGGCCTTTTTGCCCGTGTCGGCGGACTTGAGGTAGCCGTTCTTCTTCAATGCGTACTCGAAGCGGGAAAACCAGAACAGGAAATCAAACGCGGCGGCGTTCAGATCCGGGGTGATGTCGCTGCGTTTCATGCACGGCCTGGGTGGTGTGGGTGGGCAAGAATAAGCCGGCCGACTGCTTTCTGCATCCAGACCGGCAGTAACCAAGCCTTCGGACGCGCCGCCTGCTGCCAAGGCGCGTGCCAACAGCGGTTGCCAGTGCTCACGGGCTCGGCTCTGGCGGACAGCGCGGCACGCCCGATCCCAGCACGCAGCGGATGCAGCATCGCGGTGCGGCGGTTTGCGCCGGCAGCCCGGGGTCAGCGACCAGGCCTGACCCCGCCGGCAGCATGGCGAGTGCCTGGGCCGGCTTCAGCTTCAACAGCACTGCCCAGTCCTGGCGGTTGAGGTTGCAACCCGATTCGGCATCGGGTGAGCACGGCGTGTCGTTGTCACTGCGTTGCGGCAGCCCCCAGAATTCACCATTGCGGTTCACGGCGAGCATGCGCAGGGTGACGCCCTGATGCACATTGCCGCCGATCAGGTAGGCGGTGCCATCGTTGCCGGGATTGGCGGCCACCACGATTTCACAATGCATGTTGAGTCCGTTCTCGCCTTGCAACACTGTCTGCAATCCCTGGTAACCGAATACGCGCCCGGGCTGGCGCACGTAACACAGCAGGTCGCCCGGGGCCGGCCGTGCGTGGGCGGGGTCCAGATACTGGTAGGCATTGGTCTGCGGGCTGCGGTAGGCCGCGCGCACGTAACCAACATGGCTGGCATCGGGGTTGAAACCGGGCAGTCCCGCCTTCAGCAGCACCCACGACACAAAGGTCGCCGACCAGGCGTTGTCGATAACGAAACCGCGACAGGCAGGTGCCGGATAAGCTTCGCTGGCCGCGTACTGGCAATCGCTGGCGCCCGGTCGGTGCTGGGCAGACCGCAGCAGCCCGCTTTGCTGCCAGTAGCGCGCCACATGCCGCCAGACCTGGTCCTGCCCATCACTCAGGCGCGTCGCCTCACCTTCGGAAACGGTGGCACTGGCAAGGCGGCCATTGCGGTCGATGAAAGGCCGGTACCACAGCAGGTGTTCGTTGCAGGCCACGGCCGCGATGCGGGTGGCGGGGTCCGCGGCGGCCATCTGGTTGCGCAGCAGCGGACAGACATCGGCTGCGGAAACGCAGGCTGCGCTCGACAACAAAGCCAGTGCAAGCAGCCATCGACGCATGGGGATTCCAACGGAGAAAGGGAAGTGCGCGGCACCCATCATGCCAGAGGCGACCCAGCGATCAACCGTTCAATGCAGGCGCTGTGGCGACCGGGCGTGGTCTTGCGGGGATCTAAGGTCCATGGATTGCGGTCTGGGCACGGAAACGCACTGGTACCAGCAAGCAAGGCCGTGGCCGGGCAGAGTGTTCTGCAATGCGGGCGGGGAAATCGAGCGGTCGCCATAATTGCCCAAAGCTGGTCGGGGCGCAGCGGGTTGGCGCAGCAGCGCTCGCCGCATTGGATCGATTCGGAGCTGTAATCCTGACCCGTGCTGGCATCATGGCCGGCATTCGCAGCCGGGCTCGGCTACGATTCAGCCATGCAGCTTTCTTTCCCCCGGCGCGCGTTGGCTTTGCTCATCAAGATCGCGTTGGCGGCGTTGCTGCTGGCCTTTGTGTTGCTGCTGGGGCGAGCGTTCCAGGCGCGCAATCAGCCTGAGCTGGCGCTCTGGCATCGGCTGCTGCTGGACAATGAAGTGCAGGCTCGCGACATCGGCAAGAACTACACTTGGGCCAACTACCTGCAGGCGGAACAGCGGCTGTTCGCCGAGCAGTCCCGCAAGCTGGCCCGTGCCTCGATTCCCGGCCAGTACCGGTACCAACGCGACAGCCGGCTCGGCGCTGCCTCCGGTCAGCACGATTGGAATCGTTCCTACCAGTCGGTGCCGAAACAGATTCGCGGTGGCGTGTTGCTGCTGCACGGACTGAGTGATTCGCCGTACAGCCTGCGCCATGTCGCCGCACGCTATGAGCAGGCCGGGTTCGTCGTGATCGCGCCGCGACTGCCGGGCCACGGCACGGTGCCGGCAGGATTGCTGGACGTACGCTGGCAGGACTGGAGCGCGGTGGTGCGCCTTGCCGCGCGCGAACTGCGCTTGCGCGTGGGGCCGGACAAACCGCTGCACGTGGTGGGTTATTCCAACGGCGCCGCGCTGGCGCTGGACTATGCCATAGAGGTGGCCGGCAGCGACGTGACTGACCTACCGCGCTTTGACCGCCTGATACTGCTGTCGCCCATGGTCGGGTTGGGACGCGGGGCGGCACTGGCGCGGCTGCTACCGGTGTTCGGCGGCCTGTCCTACTTCGAGCAGTCGCGCTGGATGGACATCCTGCCGGAGTTCAATCCCTACAAGTACAACTCGTTCCCGATCAACGCGGCGGTGCAGTCGTATCAGCTGACCACGCGGGTGCAGGCGCGCGTGCTGAAGCTGAAGGCGCGCACGCGGCTCGAGCGACTGCCGCCGATCCTGGCGTTCCAGTCGGTGCTCGACAATACGGTAAGCACCACCGACGTGGTCCATGCGCTGTTCGACCAGCTGCCCGCCAATGGCAGCGAGCTGGTGCTGTTCGACCTTAATCGCGCGCACCTGCTGGCACCGATGCTGACCCCGGCCGCTACCGGCTTTGCCGACACCCTGCGTAGCACGGCTCCGCGCGACTATCGGCTAACGGTGGTCAGCAACACGCGCCCGGACACCCTGGCGGCCAGCGAGCGCAGCTATGCCGCCGGCAGTCTGCAGGCACGAGAGCAGGCGTTGGGGTTGTCGTTCCCGGCCACGGTGTACTCGCTCTCGCACGTCGCTTTGCCGTTCCCGATGGACGATGCGCTGTATGGAATGGAACCACGCCTGGACCAGGATTACGGCATCCGCCTGGGCACCCTGGCGCTGCACGGCGAACGCGGCGCGCTGGTGATCAAGGCCGAGCAGCTGATGCGCCTGAACTGCAATCCGTTCTTTCCCTACCTGGCTGCCCGCATCGAACAGCAGATCGCGGCGGACCAACCTGGCCCGGCTTCCGCATCGGGCCCCTAGTCCGCCAGGGCTTGGCTGGCGTCCGCGACCAGGCATAGGGCGTCACTTTGCAGGCGAAGAGGGCGTGCGACGCACCGCAACAGGCGCGGGCCTGTCGGTCCATCGCGGCAGTGCAGCGGCTTGCACGTGGCAGCGGCAGCTGGCTTGCCGCGCGACGCGGCAGTGTTCGAGTGACCGCAACAGGCACGCCGCCGGTGCGGGGAGCGCGGAGGGCCAAGCAGGACAGGTGCAGGACTAGCGCGCACGATCATCGCTGCGGTGATGGCCCGCCTGTGCATGGCCGGAAACCGTCAGCGGGATTCATCGTAATAGTCGCCACCGATGATCGTGCAGATCTGGGCCTGGGTGAAGCCGTGGAAACGACGACCGCCGGCGGTATTGCGCTGCGCGAACAGCTTGCCGCTGGCAGGCGTGCGCTCACGTTTTTCCTGCAGCAGCCATCTGGCGTAGTCGTTGCTCAGGTTGCGTGAACGGATGGGATCTATCTTGGGCTTGGGCATGCCGGGATTCTGCATGAATCGGGCCGCAAATTCATGTCACCGCGTCCCGCCCAGCTCTCGCGGTCTTGCCGGTGATGGCGTACGTCAGGACCGCCGGTCCGCCGCGGGAGTGGCTTCAGCCTGAGACTAGGAACGCAGGATCGGCGGGCCGAGCTGCGCCTGCGAATCCGCAAAGCGCCTGCTCAGCCTGCTTGCGCCAGAGCTGTGGCAGGCTCCTCTACGCAGACACGGTTGCGTCCTTCGGCCTTGGCGCGATACACCGCATTGTCGGCAGCGTGATACAGCGCGTCGTCATCGGGGTGCAGCGTCGCATCGAATTCCGCGATGCCGATGCTGGCAGTCATCGGCAGGGTGAGCCCGTCCAGTGAAACGGGATGTTCGAACAGGTCACTGCGGAATTTTTCCGCGCGGCGCAGTGCTTCGGCAAGGTCCTGGTCTTCCAGCACCACGGCGAACTCTTCACCACCGACGCGTGCGGCCAGATCGGCATCGCCGCTGAAACTACCAAGCAGGCGCGCCGCGATTGCGAGCAGGCAGGCATCACCGGTAGCGTGGCCGTAGGTGTCGTTGACGTGCTTGAAATGGTCGATATCCAGCAACAGCAAAGTCAGCGGCTTGCCGCTGCGCCGCGCCGTGTCGGTGGCGGTGGCCAGTACGTCGGCAAACTGGCGACGGTTGGCCAGTTCGGTCAGGGGATCGATACGGCTCTGGCGCGAATACAGGTCGCGCTGGCTGCGCAGTTCCTGGTCCAGGTCCAGACGCTGCCGATATTCTGCATGGCTGCGAAGCAGGGCGATGCAGACGTAGCCCAGGTACAGCGCCATCATCAAGGCGGTCGGCCGGGCAAGCGGGTTGTCCAGTAGCAGCACCAGCCCGGGCAGGTACAGCACGGCAATGCAGGCCAAGGCGAAACCCCGGCGCATGCTGAACGAATGCGCCAGCGCGGTGGCCAGGCCCAGCGTGCAGATCAGGGCAGCGGTGCGCGACGGACCGAAGCCGGGGTCGGCCACCACCCAGAAGAACATCCCGCCCCACAAGGTGGTGGTCAGTACGACCGCGCCCCAGTGCCAGTGCAACCAGCTGGCGAGCGCTTCGCCGTCTTCCTCGGCGATCGGTCGATGCATGAAGCGCCAAATGGCCAGCGCACTGAAAGCGACCAGCAGGCCCCAGCTGGCCAGCGGCACGCGCGCAAACGCGCCACCATACACGCCGATGATCAGCCACGCGCCGGCGTAGAAAGGCCCGCCTGTCAGCGCGCGCTGATAGGTGTCTTCCATTTCCTGGGCAAGGCGGCGGGTATTTATCTGATTCATGGGAATGTGGATGCCAGATGAAGCAACAAGCCCGGTTTTGCTATTGGTGACAGCACTTGCAACTAGGGTGCCAGTCACAACCAATTGAAAGTATTGAATATTGCCAGCCATCTTTCGATCCAGGCGCAGGCCTGCGTCACTAATTGACGTGAACGGTTGTCGTGCGCACCGGGTCTGTGGGCGCTGCGGTTTCGCATTGCGTGGCCGTCGGCACTCGTCAGCACGGACTTGCTGGCCGCCTCGTTCGCCTCACCTACTCTGAACCTTCGGCGTGGAACCCTCGCCACGTCCCTGTTTCGCCACACCCCTGTAAGGAGACCTGCATGACCGACACCAAATCCAACCAGAAACCCGGCCCCGATAGCGGCTACCGCGAGCAACAGGATCCCAGGGGCCAGCCAGGTCAGCACCAGAAAAAGGACGGGAAGCAACTTCCGGAAGAAGCCGACCCGGAGGAGCCGACGCCCAAGGAGCCGTGACGCGCGCAGTGAAGGCCGTTCCGTGTACGTTGATCATCTGCCGATCGCGTCAACGTCCACCGCGTCCATGGTGCTGGCGCTGACACCGGGATGCTTGTTGATAGCAGTCATTGTCTACGCGGATGCGCCTGCGCCACGGCTACCCTAGGCCGCCGGGCTTGGTGTAGCTGCCGGTTTAGTCTGTCACTGATGGTGGAAAATCGTGCAGTGCCGCTGTTACTGCAGCGTTGAGTAGTGACGCTGTTCAAGTGCGCGGCTTTTGGGACGTGCGCATCGTCCTTTAGGCGACAGTGGCAGCATCGAATTGAAGGGCAAGCTGCGCAAGCATTGGCAGCGCAACCTGCAACGCGTTCGCAATCACGCATTTGCAATCAGGTCGCCCGCATGCGGCCCCAGGCGTGCCGCACAATCTGATCGGCCCATCGCCATTCCAGTTGCTGGTGACGCGGGACCTGCAAGCCGTACCGCGTACGCAGGCTGGGCAGGATTTCAACCAGCGGCTGACGATGGAACAGGAGAAAACAGTCGTAACCGAATTTGATGGTCGGAACGAAATCGGCAAAAGGAAGCGAGGCCTGGCGGAACTCGGTTTCCGGAAACACGCGCTGCCAGTATTCAAGCTCAGCTTCGATGTTCAGCAGCACGCCCTGACCGGGCGCGATCTTTCTTGCGATATCCATTATTTCCCCCGAAATTGTTTACCCGCAGGAAGTTCTGGCTGCAGGAATTCCCATCTGTCTGTGTAGGCCGCCAGGCCGTCAATCCAATGGCTTGGTCACCGCAGTGTCCGCATCCACGCATTCGACCATGGCGCTGAGGCGGTCGCGTACGTACAGCCAATCCGCCTTGGAACGGGCATTGCTGCCGATTGATGCCGCTTCACCTGCAAACCAGGTCCAGAAACCCGGCGGTGCATCCTGCGCTTTCAGCATCCTGGGCACATGCCGCTCCAATTCATCAACCATTGCATCCAGGCTTGTCCTGTCCACGTTTTTCCTTGCCAGACGCATCGCATTCACGCGATCAGCAGACCCTGGTATTTCAACCAGCCTTCGACCCGAAAGCGTGAGTCTCCCACCGCGTTGACCGCCCGCAGCAACTGGTTTTCCGAGACCCCGTAATGATTGGCCCACGCGCGCAACTCACGTTTGTCTGTCAGGACTATCTGACTGGGTAGCGAGGGATTGGGGAGCGTGGTCTGGGTATACATCACGTTGACTCTTCAACAAGCACGGGAGCCAGTGTCGGACGCCG
>JBDSUI010000192.1:0-4716 GCA_039927795.1 Pseudoxanthomonas sp. | reverse complement strand
CGGGCGTGGCCTTGTCGCAGCTGGAAATCGTGGAGGCGTCGCCGCGCGATGCGCTGTGGGCCTTCGAGCAATGCCTGCGCAGTGGCGCCTGCGCCGCGGTGCTGGGTTGGCCGCAACACGCCGACGCCCAGTCACTGCGCCGCCTGCAGGTCGCCGCCGACACCGGCGACTGCCTGGGTTTCGCGTTCCGTGATCGCAGGCACCTGGCCAATGCCTCGCCGGCGGCCTTGCGCTTGGAGCATGTGCCCGATCCGCAGGCCGGCGGCCAATGGCATGTGCGCAAGTGTCGCGGTGGGCAACTGCCTTCGCGCACTTTTGCGCTGGCGATGCATTGAGCCGCGCGCATGTTGTGGGCCTGCATATTGCTGCCGCAACTGGCGCTGGATTCTGTCCTGCGGCGTTTGCCCGAACCTGAAAAACCGCTGGCCCTGGTCAGTGGTCCGGTGCACCTGCGCCACCTGCATGCGGTCAATGCCAGTGCGGCAAAGGCGGGGCTGAAAGCCGGCATGCGCCTGTCCGCCGCGCATGCCTTGATGGCCGAGGTGGCCACCGTTATCCACGATGCCCAGGCCGAAGCGCGCTGGCATCGCTTCCTGGCCGCCTGGGCCTACCGGCACAGTTCGCTGGTCAGCATGCAATGGCCCGGTTGCGTGGTGCTGGAAGCGCGCGCCAGCTTCACGCTGCTGGGGCCGTGGCCGCAATTTGAAGCACGCCTGCGCGAGGAACTCACCGCGCTGGGATTCAGCCATCGCATTGCCCTGGCGCCCACCCCACGCGCGGCGCGGGTGCTGGCCGGCTTGCGCGACGGCATGGCGGTGACCTCGGCCGCAGCGATGCATGAGTTGCTGGCGACAGTGCCGGTACGGCGCGCTGCCTTGCCAGCGGGCGATGGCGAGCGCCTGTATCGCATGGGCATCCGCGACCTGCGCGCCCTGCGTGGCCTGCCGCGCGACAGCCTGCGGCGGCGCTTCGGGGTCGGGCTGCTTGAGCACCTGGATCGCCTGCATGGCGAGGCCGACGACCCCCTGCAGTACTACGCACCGCCGGATCATTTCGACAGCCGCATCGAACTGGGCTTTGAAGTCGAACACCACCCACCGCTGTTGTTCCCGTTGCGCCGCCTGATCAATGACCTGTGCACGTACCTGTCGATCCGCGATGGCGGCGTGCAGCGCTTCGTATTGCGGCTGGAACACGAAGCCATGCATACCGATGTCGAGGTTGGCCTGCTTGCTGCCGAACGCGAACCGGCGATGTTGTTCGAACTCACCCGCAACCGGCTTGAACGCGTCGCCATTCCCAAGCCCGTAGTTGCCATGCGCCTGCTGGCGCGCGAACTGCCGCCGTTCGTGCCGGCCTCGCGCGACCTGTTCGATACCCGCGCGCAGCAGGCCCTGCCGTGGCCGCAATTGCGCGAACGCCTGCGCGCGCGGCTCGGTGACGAGGCCGTCTATCGCGTGCTGCCTGCCGGCGATCCGCGCCCCGAGCGCGCCTGGCGCCGCGACGATGGCCGGCCCCTGCAGGCCGCTGCATTGCCCCCCCGGCCCGCGTGGCTATTGCGTCAACCCAGGCCCTTGCGCGGCCATGGCCTGCGCATTGTCAGCGGCCCCGAGCGCCTGGAAAGTGGCTGGTGGGATGGCGAGGACGCGCGCCGCGATTACTACGTGCTGGAAACCGCGCAGGGCCAGCGCGCCTGGGCCTTCGCACGGGTGGGCGAGCGTGAAGGCTGGATGCTGCACGGGTGGTTTGCATGAGCATCGACGGCATCGACGGCGTTGATCGCGACACCCCGGGCGGGCGCCCGCCGCGTGCACTGGAAGTGGCCGGACGCATGCGCGTGGCCGCCAATGACGACGTGCCGGCCGAAACGTTTCCCGCCTATGCGGAACTGCATTGCCTGTCCGATTTTTCCTTCCTGCGCGGCGCCGCCAGTGCGGAGGAATTGTTCACGCGCGCCGTGCGTTGCGGTTACGAAGCGCTGGCGATCACCGATGAGTGTTCGCTGGCCGGCATCGTGCGGGCCTACGAAGCCTCGCGTGCCAGTGGAATGAAGCTGGTGGTGGGCAGCGAGTTCCGCCTTGAGGACGGATTGCGCCTGGTCCTGCTGGTGCAGACGCTGGCCGGCTACACCCAGCTGTGCGAGCTGATCACACTGGCCCGGCGCGCGGCAGGCAAGGGCAGCTACAGGCTCACCCGCGCCGATGTGCAGGCGCAGTTCCACAACACCCCGCCCGGGGTATTTGCGCTGTGGCTGTCGGCCTGTCAGGCAAACCGGGAGCAGGGCGTCTGGCTGCGCCAGGTATTCGGCGCGCGCGCGTTCCTGGCAGTGGAACTGCACCGGGAGGAAGACGACAACGCGCGTCTGTCGACGCTGTTGGCGCTGGCCCATGACCTGCAGCTGCCGGCGCTGGCCAGCGGCGACGTGCACATGGACGTGCGTCGCCAGCGCGTACTGCAGGACACGATGACCGCGATTCGCCACGGCCTGCCGCTGGCCGATTGCGGCGCGCAGCTGTTCCGCAATGGCGAACGCCACCTGCGCACGCGCCGTGCGCTGGGCAACATCTATCCGCACCCACTGCTGCAAGCCGCGGTGGCGCTGGCAAGGTCCTGCACCTTCAACATGGACCAGATCCGCTACCGCTACCCCTCCGAACTGGTGCCCGAAGGCCACACGCCCGCCACCTACCTGCGCGCATTGACCGAAGCGGGCATGCGCATGCGCTGGCCCCAGGGCGCGCCGCCGCACATCGTCGAGCAGATCGACAAGGAACTGGCGCTGATCGCGGTGAAGGAATACGAAGCCTTCTTCCTGACCGTGGAAGACATTGTCCGCTTCGCCCGCGGGCGCGGCATCCTCTGCCAGGGCCGCGGCTCGGCAGCCAATTCGGCGGTGTGCTTTGCGCTGGGCATCACCGTGGTCAACCCGACCGAAAGCCGGCTGTTGATGGCGCGCTTCATTTCCGTGGAACGCAACGAACCGCCGGATATCGACGTGGACTTCGAGCACGAGCGTCGCGAGGAAGTGCTGCAGTACGTGTATCAAAAGTACGGGCGCACGCGCGCCGCACTGGCCGCCACGGTGATCTGCTACCGCGGCAAAAGCGCGGTACGCGACGTGGCCAAGGCGTTTGGATTGCCCGACGACCAGATCGCGCTGCTGTCCGGATGTTTTGGCTGGGGCAATGGCGAAACCCCCATGGAACAGCGTCTTGCCGAAGCCGGTTTCGACTGCGCCAACCCGCTCATCGCGCGCGTGCTGGCGGTGACCACCGAATTGAACGGACACCCGCGGCACCTGTCGCAGCACGTGGGCGGTTTCGTGGTTTCCGACGCGCCGCTGTCCACCGTGGTACCGGTAGAGAACGCGGCCATGGACGACCGCACCATCATCCAGTGGGACAAGGACGACCTGGAAACCATGAAACTGCTCAAGGTCGACTGTTTGGCACTCGGGATGCTGACCTGCATCCGCAAGGCCGTGGAACTGGTGGAAAAACATCGCGGCTACCGCATCGATATCGCCCGCATCCCCAACGACGACCCACCCACCTACGCCATGATCCAGGCGGCCGATACGGTGGGCGTGTTCCAGATTGAATCGCGCGCGCAGATGAGCATGTTGCCGCGGCTCAAGCCGGCGTGTTTCTACGACCTGGTGGTGGAAGTGGCCATCGTGCGCCCCGGTCCCATCCAGGGTGGCATGGTCCATCCCTACCTGCAGCGACGCATGGGGCGCGAGGAAGTGACCTACCCCTCGCCGAAGATGAAGGACATCCTGGGCCCGACCCTGGGCGTGCCGCTGTTCCAGGAACAGGTGATGGAACTGGTGATGCACGCGGCCGACTACAGCGACGGCGAAGCCGACCAGCTGCGGCGTTCGATGGCGGCGTGGAAGTCGGGCGGCGACATGGAGACGCATCGCCTGCGGGTACGCGAGAAGATGACCGAGAAGGGCTACGCGCCGGAATTCATCGAGCAGATCTTCGAGCAGATCAAGGGCTTCGGTTCCTATGGCTTCCCGCAAAGCCACGCCGCCTCGTTCGCCAAGTTGGTGTTGATCAGTTGCTGGCTGAAGCGTCACGAGCCGGCGGCGTTTGCATGCGGCCTGCTCAATGCGCAACCGATGGGCTTCTACACGCCCAGCCAGATCGTGCAGGACGCACGCCGCAGCCGCGGCCAGCGCCAGGCCGTGGAATTTCTTGCGGTCGATGTCATGCACAGCGACTGGGACAACAAGCTGGTGGGGGGCGAGCCACGACGCAGTGAAGCAGACCCGGGCACGCAGCCGGCCATCAGGCTGGGCCTGCGCCAGGTCAGCGGTCTGGCCTGGACAATGGCCGATGCCATCAGCCGGGCACGTGCGCAGGCGGCCTTCCGCGATGTGGCCGATCTTTGCCGGCGCGCGGGCCTGGATGAAAAGTCACGCAATGCACTGGCCGAGGCAGGCGCGCTGCAGGGCCTGGTTGGCAATCGCAATAACGCGCGCTGGATCGTGGCCGGGGTCGAACGCCAGCGCCCGCTGTTTCCCGGCAGCCCCGAAGAGGCGGTGATCGAACTTGCTGCACCCGGCACCGGCGAAGACGTGTTGTCCGACTATCGCGCCTTGGGCCTGACCCTGGGCGCGCATCCACTGTCGCTGCTGCGCGACCGCCTGCGTGCACGTCGCCTGCTGGGTTCGCGCGAGTTGCAGGACCGGCGCCACGGCAGCCACGT